>CBIGXK010000410.1:0-3154 GCA_966193805.1 uncultured bacterium
ACACCTATTTCCGGTAAGCGGTATCTTTTTGTGCTGGCCTATCTAAAAATCAGGCACGGCGCGCGGGGTAACAGTCGGAAGAACCCAAATATTTTTTGAAAAGCTTCCGGAGAAGGCATCCGTTTGCGGACTCGCCAATAAAATTTTGGATCGCTGTGATAGAAAATGTCTATCGAAAGTTACCTGCTCTTGATATAATGGTTATGAAGAAAAGTGCAGGCTTTTAAATTCTTTAGCACTTCACATTATAGAACATGAAAGAAGCATGGACGTTTTATTCCTCTTCATCCAAACGAAGGAATCTTGCTGCATTGTTGTAAAGTATATCCCTCTTTTGTTCCTTTGACAGAAAATCTGCTGCTTTGATAGCTTCAATGCCTTTTCCAATCATTTCCGGCCAGCGCATCTGGTCTGACCCAAACATCAGGCGTTTGCCGAGACCTGCATTCACGAGCGCTTCCAGGTACTGGTAAAAAGCCGTGCGGGGGATGACCCACGTAATGGTGGAAACATCGGCATACAGTGTCGGGTACTGATACATCATGGCAATCATGTCATCCAGGAAAGGATAACCGGCATTCTCCACAAAAAGCCTCAGTTTTGGATGGCGAACCAATACCTTTTCCAGCAAGAGCGGGCTGCCGGCAGCGGATCGAAAACCCGGAAGGTAGGGGCCAATGCCCTCGGTGTGAATGAGTGTAGGTAAATCTAACTCTTCGGCCAGGGCAAAGTAAGGATCAAGTGCCACATCGTCGGGAGCAATGCCATTGAGTTGGGTGGCGATCTCTCCCATGCCGGTATAAAATCCGGCTGCATATTGCTTCCTAAGCTGCTCTGCGTCCGGGCGTCCGGGTTGAAAGATAAAAGGCGCCGCAATAAATCGTTCCGGGGCAGCGTCAACCCACTTCGCCACGATCGCAGGATCGAGGCCGCTGAGATGCGCCTTTACGATATGGTAACGATCCATGATCTGCAGTGTTTTCATTAACGTTTCTTCATGATTCGCCGTTGCATGACCTTCTCCCTCGCACGGTTCCGGGCGGCAGAGAGACGGTTGTCCCGCGCGAATTTCATGTGGCGGAAGATCTGCATGCAGGTGCATGTCGATGATAGGTTGCAGCTTCTGTGCGGATAACGTTAAGGGCCGCGATATACATAGGCAAGTCACTAAACATCCGGTGAACAGTGTATGCGCATATTTTAGAATCGAATTTCTTTTCATCTCAAGGAATTTTAGATTGACCTTTATCGAAGAGCTATTCAAAATTATCGATAAAGGAAGGGCTGCCTTGCCCGGTAAGTACCCAATTTTCTGTCATCAACAGAAATGAGTGTTTCTACCCAGATAAGGGATACATCGTTTAACCCTGCAATGATTTAAAGAAGTTTGTGCTTGTAGGCGTGTGCGGTGGCAGCAGACCGGGAGCAGACGTCAAGCTTTGTAAAAATATTGCTCACATGTCTTTCAACCGTTCGTTCGCTGATAAACAGCTCGTCGGCGATTGTCTTGTTTGTCTTTCCATCTGCAATCAATTGAAGGACCTGATTTTCCCTTCGGGTCATCTCGTTAGCTGCTCGGCGTTTTTTCAAATGGAAATATTCCTCTAATTTAATAATGTCGGTAACGGCTTTCAATTGTTGGAAAACCGATCTGGCAGCTTCACACTCCATCGTAGCGGAATCTTCATCGCCCATTTCTTTATATGCCCTTGCCATTACCGAACGGGTACGGGCAACTTCGTAAGGTGCATTCAATTGATCCCATACGCTACGTGCATTTCGTAAACTGGTTAAAGCCGGCTGCGGATTTCCTTGTGCGAGTAATACCATTCCTTCCGCCTGGGCCGCCAATGCATGTACCCATGGCACATCATGCACTCGGGCCATTTTCTTCAATTCATTTGCTGTTGACCGTGCCTGTTGCACGTTGCCATCGGCAAGCAATATCTCCACGCAGGCAAAAAGAATTTCGCATTTGTTTTTTAACGTCTTTGTTTCCGTCAGTGCATTGGTGATGGACGACTTTGCCCTTTCTGACTGCCCTTGTGCCAACCGCAATAAAGCAAGACCCGGCTGTGGGTTTCGTCCCAGTTTACCCGCCTCCTTGTACGCTTGTTCGGCCCTTGCATTTTCTCCCTGCAATCGGTAGAGATCTCCCAATTGGCAGAAAGCAGAACCAGCCGCCGGTTCTGGTGTTGGCTGCGTCAATAGTTTAATGGCATGAACAGCTTCATGCAAAGCATGGGTCCAGTTGCCATTTAACCGCATGATTTCGGAGCGTCGGGTAAGACATTGTCCGCGGAAGGGCACCAGGTCAGGGTGGGCGGCACACCAGTCGCTGAGCCCATCGGTCCACTCTTTGGCCCTGTTGAAGTCGAAGATTTCCAGAGATGCTTCAATCACGGCACAGTAAGCGATGCCAACAACTATCGCACAAAGCTCTCCCGATGCAACCGCTATCATGGCCTCATCCAAAAAGTTGACGCCTTCTTGTATTTCGCACATTCGAATGAGCGCCTGTCCGCGACCCAGATCAGCAAGCGTGCGCAGGTTTTGATCAGCAAAGCGGTTGCCGGTTTCGCATGCCTGATCGAAGGCCCGCAGCGAACCCTGCTTATCACCTTTGCGCAGAGAGCTGAGCGCAACCGTCAATAACAAATACCCTTGTTCGGCACAATCAACAGGGTTTTCTTCCAATAGTTTTTGCGCATGACCAATCCAGCCGCCACCCCTGACTGTTTCTCCTCCGCTCATTAGCGTAAATCCCAGCCAGAAAGCACACCGAACGGCTCCCGGGATATCGCCATTTTTCAGAAAAGTATTATGGGCGCCGGTCCAGTTGTCATTGGCATCTTTGAATTTTCCGGTGAGATAGGCAGCCATCGCCAGGCATTCAAGATCATTGGGTGCAAGCGGTTGCTCCTTATTCGCCTTCGACAAGTTTGTCAGCACCTCTTTCCATTTTTCCTTTTCGAAAGCTGTTCTGCCGAGATATAATAGTGTTGCAGTGGCCATATTGCATTACAAATATCAAATTTTTTTTCACGTCTTTTCAGTCGGTTGGCATGCTGACCAGGTATATGACAGGGGTGGATAGAGTAAGCTCGTGGCCGGGTTGGTTAATGCTGCGCGCAGCGATTGATGACTAATGCTA
>CBIGXK010000411.1:0-3143 GCA_966193805.1 uncultured bacterium
CAGTTGCCGCAGTATCGCGATGAACGGCGTAATGCCCGCTCCGCCTGCGATGAAATATCCTTCGCCTTTGTATTCTATGGCGCCCCATGGATCGTGGATGATAAGCCTGTCGCCGGCCTTAAGCTGCCGGATCTGGTTGGTCACGCCGTCATGATCCGAATACGATTTGATGGTAAACTCGAGATAAGGATCGGTGTTAAGGCAGGTAAAAGTGAACGGCCTTAGCTCGTTTTCCCATCCGGGTTTGTCTAAAGCAACGTCTGTAGCCTGGCCGGGAACAAAGGCGTATCCTTCAGGTTTTTCGAAGCGGATGCGGTTCACATCGTGGGTGACCGGCGCTACAGACAATATTTTCTGTGAATGTGGCATACGTAAATTTAAAGAGATAAGAGAGAATATAATTCAGTTCGTTTGGTGTCTTCCCGGAATTGCCCGTGGAGGCTGGTGGTAAGTGTGGCGCAACCTGTGTCGTTGATGCCCCTGGAAGCCACGCATAGATGTTCAGCTTTGATGATCACCGCCACATCTTCGATCTTCAATACGCGTATCAGGTAATTGGCGATCTCGATGGTGAGCCTTTCCTGCACCTGGGGCCGCTTTGAACAGTAGTGCACGATCCTGTTCAGTTTTGAAAGGCCGATCACCTGTCCCCGGCTAATATAGGCCACATGTGCCTTGCCGACAATGGGCACAAAGTGATGTTCACAATAAGAGAACAGCGGAATGTCTTTCTCCAAAATAATTTCATTGTACCGGAACTTGTTTTCGAAGAGGGTGATAGAGGGTTCGTTGAGTGGGTTCAAGCCCATGAATGCCTCGTTCACATACATTTTGGCCACCCTTTCAGTATTGTTTTTCAGGCTGTCGTTGGTGAGGTCGAGGCCCAGCGCCAGCATTATTTTCCGAAAATGATACTCGATCTGTTCTATTTGCTCGCTGGGTGTTAAATGGGCGGAGCCGATGACTTTGGTTACATCCATGCTGCGTTTTATTTATTTTAGAGCAATTGCTGTAAAAAAGGTTACAAAATTCTCATGAATTCTGTAACTTTTAGCGTGTTCGTTTATCTAATGGGCTATGACAGGTGAAATAGACACGTTATCCGCGCAACTTCCTGATACAGTGCTTATTGAAAGAGTATTGCTGGGAGAAAAGAAATTATTCGAGGTCATTATCCGCCGCTATAACCAGCGCCTTTATCGCATAGGCATGTCTGTACTGGGAAGTGATGTTGAGGCGGAGGATGCGATGCAGACTGCGTACATCAACGCTTACGAGCATCTTTCGCGCTTCGAGAAGCGCGCCTCTTTTGCCACCTGGCTCACGCGCATCATGCTCAATCAATGTTACGAACAAAAACGCAGAAACCAACTTATCAAAACTCATCTCCCACAACCTCTTAATCTTGTCAATATGAAAACACCGGCAAATGTTTTAGTGGAGAAAGAGCTTAACAGGTTATTGGAGCAGGCCATCGGCCGGCTGCCCGAGAAGTATCGTTTGGTGTTTGTGATGAGGGAGATTGAGGATATGTCGGTGCGCGACACTTCCGAGGCCCTGGATATCGAGGAGCCGAATGTAAAGGTGCGCCTCAACAGGGCAAAGACAATGTTGCGGGAAGATTTGAACGGGTACATTAAAGACAACGTCTATAATTTCCATCTCACACGCTGCGACAGGATCGTGAACAACGTGATGACGCATCTCGGCATCATGTAAACATTGTATTAGATTTGCGGACGATCATGTATGAGGAAAGTTCAGCATTACATTCATGAAATTGAAAAGGCGCTAAAGGCGGAATTTGCTTCAGACAAAAAAGCGAAATACAAGGATCTTAAGAAATACATCGGCACGCAGTATGATTTTATTGGTCTCTCCGTGCCCACGCAACGAAAGGGTTTCAAAAATGGTTGCAGCAACGAGGCGTTTCCGTTTGATGAACAGCTCAAAATTTGGGATGCCATCTGGAAGGAAAGTAATTTATTCGAGGTGCTGTCGCAATGCCTTTATTTCATCAAAAAACATGTCAGGAAAGCCGATCCAAAAGTGATTTGGAAGATTACTCGGCAATGGGTGCCCAAGGTAGACAACTGGGTGCATTCTGATGAGCTGTCGGATATATTTTCTTTGCTGCTGGAACGCGAGACGGAAATGATTTTTTCGCAGTTGCAGAAGTGGAACACGTCTTCGAACCCATGGGAGAGGAGGCAATCGCTGGTAGCGATGGTTGGAAACGGGAGGAAGGGGAAGAAGATGCTGCCGGTCGATACTTTGCTGGATATGATAGAGAATGTGTTGGAAGATGAAGATTATTTTGTTCAGAAGGGAGTGGGGTGGCTGCTGCGCGAAACAGGGAATGTATATTCAAAAGAGACATATCGGTTTTTGAAAGAGAACATTATCGTGCTTCACCCGGTTGCTTTTACTGCTGCAACAGAAAAAATAGCTGCTGCTCAAAAGGATGAATTGAAGTCGCTGCGCAAGTCGCGTTTGAAAAAGAAGGCGGGTTAAAATTTTATCCCTTTAAGTGGTTACGGTAGTACTCGCTGATGAGGGATGTATATAATTTATTTGTCGGCACATTGAGCCGGAGCTGCGCTGCATTCCGCTGTTGTTCGTTGGCGATAATGGCTTTGGCTGATGCGTTGGCTTTTCTCATCAGTTCGTTCATGTGCTTTTGTTTGGTAGACAGCTTGCGGTTGCTCATGTCGGGGTACGCGCTGATCACTGTTTTGTTGCCATACCGGCGAATGACGATTTGTTTACCCCGGGAATAGCCCAGGATAACCCGAAGATGACCCCAGGATGACCGGAGGATGTTGGTTATTTAGATAGCACGAATTGGTCCGTAATAAATACTGTATTTAAGTAAAATTTCAGGAATATTTTCTGTGATTCCGGAGGTGTTGTTCAGTTAGGTTGTATGTATATATTTTAGTCGGTAGAATTATAGTTGATAAGGTTTGAAATTGCCGCCGATTCAACGATACTTTACCGTGAAAAAGCGGTTAGAATTGGTGAAAATACTGTTCGTGCGGATATGTTGCTGCGTAGTTTTGGAGGCAGAAAGTAGCATATGCCGAATAAGTTTGACAGGGTGATACAGGAAAATATCCAGGCGTTGACAAAGTCGCTGGTGC
>CBIGXK010000412.1:0-3120 GCA_966193805.1 uncultured bacterium
GTAGGTAGTAGGCAGTAGGCAAATGATTTTTACTTGACCAAAAATTGTTTTTTCAGGATAATCTTACCTTCTCATAAAACAAAAAAAAGAATAGAATAGTTTCCATTGCCTATTGCCTATTGCCCACTCCCCTCCCCGCTCACAGCTTTATCAGGCTCGCCGCATAGCTCCTCGCCTCGCCGTCGCTTTCATAGTATTCCTCCAGCGAGGGGGCCTTCACAAACGGAATCTTTTCCATCGTTCTTTCGATCACGTCGGTCATATCCAGGAACCCTATTCGGTTGCGCAAAAACGCATACACCGCAATCTCGTTCGCGGCATTCAATACGCAGGGCAGGTTGCCGCCTTTGAACAGCGCCTCGTTGGCCAACTGTAAATTTCTGAATGTCTTGATGTCGGGTTCTTCGAAAGTCAGTTGATTGGGTTTTCTAAAATCATACCGCGGAAAGCTGTTCGGCATCCTGTGCGGGAAAGTGATGGCGTACTGTATGGGCACCCGCATATCGGGCAATCCCAGTTGCGCCTTCATGCTGCCGTCTTCAAACTGCACCATGCTGTGGATGATGCTTTGCGGATGCACCATCACCTGCACCTGGTCGGGTTCGAGGTTGAAGAGCCACTTTGCCTCTATCATTTCAAGCCCCTTGTTCATCAGCGTGGCCGAGTCGATGGTGATCTTTGCGCCCATGCTCCAGTTGGGATGCTGCAGCGCATGGTCCCTCTTCACGTTCACGAGGAAGTTGGGTTTTTTGCCGAGAAAGGGTCCGCCCGACGCGGTGAGTATCACTTTTTCAATTTTGTTCCTCGTTTCGCCCACCAGGCACTGAAATATTGCAGAGTGCTCCGAATCGATGGGAATGACGGGCGATTTATTTTCAACCGCCTTCTGCATTACGATGTCTCCGGCCACCACCAATGTCTCCTTATTGGCAAGGCCCACTGCCTTGCCGCGCCCTATCGCTTCGAGCGTGGGCTTCAGTCCGGCAAAGCCGACAATCGCCGCGATCATCATGTCGTAACAATCCACCGCCGCCGCTTCTGCGAGCGACTCCTCACCACCAAAAACTTTAATATCGGTATGTGCAAGGGCTTCCTTTACTTTTTGATATTTCTTATCGTCGCCAATCACCACAATATTCGGCTGGAAGCGCAGTGACTGCTCGATGAGCAGGTCCTCGTTATTTTGCGCAGTGAGTACCTCCGCGCTGAACATGTCGGGATGTCCGGCAATCACTTCTAACGCCTGTGTACCTATTGAACCCGTTGATCCGAATACTGCAATTCGTTTTTTCATTCAGCAAAATTTCTTCTTTTTCTTGTTAGCCGGCGGCAACCTGTTCCGTGTACTGTTCCAGCACCTGCACCACTTTCCTGTCGTTGCTCAGGCGGGGCACCTTGTTTTGGCCGCCGAGCTTGCCTATGGATTTCATGTAATCGATAAACCCGTTCCTTCTTACGGGACGGATCACCAAAGGTGCGAGTATGTTTCCTGAAATAAGGTCATCATAATAAATATTCTTGCGGCGTAGATTTTTATCCACCTTATCCGCAAAGCGTCTCAGGTCGTACGGTTGGTTTTCGAATTCCACGAACCACTCGTGGTACGACCGGTCGCTGCCGATCATCGGCGCCACCGTGAATTCGGTGATGCGCACATTTTCTTCTTCGGCCGCTTTCATCAGGCTGTGTTCAACTTCCTCGCCTATCACGTGCTCGCCGAAGGCCGAAATGAAATGCTTGATACGGCCGGTAACAACAATACGGTACGGATCTACCGAAACAAATCTCACCGTATCTCCGATGTTATAACCCCAAAGCCCGGCGTTGTTGTTGATCACCAACGCATAATTTTCACCCACTTTTACATCTTTCAGCGAGAGGCGGACGGGGTTTTCCTTCATTACCTCCGAAGCGGGGATAAACTCAAAATAAATCCCGCTGTTCGTATTCAACAAAAGCCCCTCTGCTTCCTGCGAATCCTGGAAAGCCATGAATCCCTCCGATGCCGGGAACGTTTCGATCGACGGAATAACAGTGCCGATGCTTTCAAAAAGCTTAGCCTTGTAAGGTTCGAAGTTCACGCCTCCATGAACGATTACCGAAAGGTTCGGAAATATTTCGCGCACCTTCTTGCCGGTCTTCTCGGTCAGGCGGTCGAAGTACATCTGCATCCAGGGCGGAATGCCGCTGATGAGGGTCATATCCTGCCCCAGCGTTTCTTCGACTATCTTATCGAGCTTGGTCTCCCAATCTTCTATGCAATTCGTTTCGTATGAAGGCAATTGATTCTTGCGCAGGTAGCTGGGTATGTGGTGGTTCACGATGCCGCTCAGGCGGCCGGTGGGTACGCCGCCGATCCTTTCGAGTTCGGGCGAACCCGAAAGAAAGATCATTTTGCCCCCGGCAAACTGGGCGCTGCGCGAGTTCGCAATGTGACACAGCAATGAGTTGCGCGCGGTATTGATATGGTTGGATATGGAATCTTTGCTGATGGGAATGTACTTGACGCCGCTGGTAGTGCCCGATGTTTTGGCAAAATAGATCGGTTTGCCCTTCCACAGCACGTTGTGCCGTCCTTCTTTTATCTTCTCGATGTAGGGTTTGAACTGCTCATAATCGCGCAGCGGCACGGCACGTGCAAAGTCAGCGTGCGACTGCACGTCGGCCAGGCGATGTTCTTTGCCAAAGTCGGTGGATTTGCCAGTTTTCAACAGTTCCTTCAGGATAGTTTCCTGGTCTTCTACGGCCGTTGCCATCCCTTTCCTGATACCTTTGTATATATAACTGGCAAATGGTTTTGCCAGAAGTGTTTTGATTTTCATAGTTCTATAACAAGCCTTAGCGGCAAACCTACGTCAATTCAAACAAGAAAAAAACGCTTAAAAATGCGTGAAATACATTCAAAGCACTTACCTTTGCACTCCTAATTTTTGGAATCATGTTCGCAATTGTAAAGATAGCCGGTCAGCAATTCAGGGTTCAGAAGAACCAGACTTTATATGTTCCCCACGTAGGGGGTAATGCGGGAGACGCCGTGGAGTTCGCGGATGTGTTATTGACCGCTGCCGACGGAAAGGTTTCGACCGGTTCGGATGCTAAGGCAACTGTAAAGGCAGAGAT
>CBIGXK010000413.1:0-3106 GCA_966193805.1 uncultured bacterium
CTTGTACACAAGGACATATGTCACACACTTCAACGAGCATTTTTCTATTGATGTGACAAATGTCATTGGCTACAGGGGTACCGGCAGTTTAGTTTCGCCCTGATTAATGAATAGACCATTACTGGAATTAAGGCACATTCAAAATAATTCGGTTCGATGCACTTGTTCAATTAATACTAAAAGAAATCATATGGAAACATTAGCCGCCGGCGACAAAGTCAGGCAGACGATGAAAGCGATCGTTGTAACGGACCAGGCTGCAGGGATAGCCGGCATGAAACTGGTAGAGCTGCCCATGCCGCAGGCAGCCATAAACGATGTGGTCGTCCAGGTGTATGCATCAGGATTTGTGGGCACGGAGTTGGAGTGGCCCTCGACGTGGGCCGATCGGCTCGACCGCGACCGAACACCCACTATTCCCGGGCATGAGTTGGCCGGAGTGGTTACCGCCCTCGGCTATGGTACTACGGGACTGTCGGTGGGACAGCGCGTGTTCGGCCTTACAGACTGGTATCGAAACGGCACCATGGCCGAGTACGTAGCGGTTGAGGCGCGCAACCTTGCGCCACTTCCCGGCGATGTTGATTTCACAGTGGGCGCGAGCCTGCCGGTTTCGGGACTCACCGCATGGCAAGGGCTGTTCCGGCACGGCCGTCTGCAGGCCGGTCAGCGTGTTCTGGCGCACGGCGCAGCGGGCGCAGTCGGTTCGTTGGTAACGCAACTCGCAAGAGAAGCCGGCGCCTACGTTATCGGCACCGGGCGCTCCGCCGACCGTCAGAAGGCGCTCGACTTCGGCGCGAATGAGTTCGTCGACCTCGAAAACGATGCTCTCGAAGACGTTGGCGGAGTTGACCTGGTATTCGATGTTATCGGCGGTGACATCGGGAAGCGGTCGGCGGGCCTGGTTCGAGCCGGGGGCACCATAGTGTCTGTCGTCGGACCGGTCGAAGCACAGCCTGTAAACGGTTTGGCGGTCGACTTCGTTGTTGAGTCCGATCGTGCGCAATTAATTGAGATCATTCAACGGGTACGGGATGGGCGACTGCAAACGAACATCGGCAATGTAGTCAGCCTTGATGAAGCCGTCGCGGCCCTCAATTCGACCAGGCGTGTCAAGGGAAAGACAATCGTGCGCGTTCATTCGTGAGTCGGGATAACGTTAATGGGCATCCTTCACTAGTGACTTACGATAGCCATCGGGAGAGACACCGGTCTGCACCTTAAAGACACGGCTGAAATACGCCACGTCATGAAAGCCCAGTTCGAGGGCAATTTCTTTTATTGGCTTGTCATTTAAAAATAATTCATGCTTAGCCTGTGTGATGATGCGTTCTGAGATCATGTCGCTCACAGTCTTTTCCAGGTGTTGTTTTGCGGTACGATTCAACGTTTTGACGGTAACGTTCAGCAATTTTGCATAATCCGCCGGCCGGTGCTTGTGCTGAAAGTGCTGTTCTACTGCATCGATCAATTTCCGGATAATGTAGTGGGCCTCCGAGAGGGTGGCAGAATTAATCTTGCCTTTTTCCATCTTTATGCGTGAGGCATAGACCATAAATATCTTCACCCACGCGATCGTGATATCATAACGGCCCAAACGGTCACCGTTGAGTTCTGAAACAAGGTGATCCAGCGGATACAGGAGTTGGTCCATTTCCGGCTTACTGATTTTTATCAGGGGCACCTCGTTGATACTTTTAAACAGCACCTGCTTGCAGGTTGATTCCATTTGGTATCTCTGGTTCCAAAAGAAATCCGGATGAAACTGCAGTAATACGCCGTCAAGCGGACCGTTTGCCTCGATTTGAAAGGGTTGGTAAATCGGAAATCTAATTAAGCAATTTTCGGAGAAGTCATACCTGGCAACGTCAAAGGTTACCTGGCCCTTTCCTTTCCTGATAAGGATCAACTTATAACAGTTAAAACTTTTCAGACTTTTAAAATAATTGTCGTCGTTAAGCTGTATCAGCCTAAATGCCAATACGTTGGTTTGAGGGTTTACTAGCTCTATTGTCAATTCCTTATTCATTATTCAACTATTTTACGTCAACATCAATTAGTTGACAATGACCCGACGCACATGCAAAAACAGGCGGTGCCATCAACCGGCTGGTTGGTAAAGTTAAAAACAATCTGTTTTCGGAACGATGGGCGGCATGAGTAGTGTGCCTAAGGCTCAGCCACTGCCGCTTCAAAAGGAATAACTGCGCGCGAATATTTACCGCACGCATTCATATCGGATATTATACTGCTCCGTATCCTGGTTAGCGTTTCCCTTGATACGCCGATGTAGGAAGCGATCATATAGATGGGAACCCGTTCATGCAATTGGGGATAGCGCCGGATAAACTGCCGGTATCTTTCCTCTGCCTGGTGGCTGAGCATCATATATATTCTGTCGCGGCTTGTGCTGCAATCATCCGTAATAATTTTAGTGTTCAGGGCCTCGAAATTAGGGATCGCTTTCAGAAGCATTTTAAAACTATCCGCTGAAAACTGCATGACAGTACTATCTTCTAAAGCGTCGATAAACTCATTTGAAGGTGTGTGGGTTAACAGACTTACCCGGTCGCCGACCCAATGATTAGCCGGCGAAAGGCTAAAAATGTGTTCGTTACCCTTTTCATCAATTCGGTATGATCGAAGACAGCCGCTGCATACGAAAGTGTGAAATCTGCATACGTTTCCCTGTCTTAGTAAGTATTGCTTCTTTTTCAGTCGCCTGGGTATCACCAGCGACATAATCGTTGCAATGTCCGCGTCGGAGAATAAGCCATGGCTTCTGATATAACTTTCAAAAAAATCGAATATACTCGCACACATCAGGCAACAAAAACTAATTAGATTAATTGATAACCGCGAAATTACATTACGTAGCAACGGCTGCAAATGGACAAAAAGGACAATTTGTTGTAAAATGGTTGTGGCTGGGCTCCTGAATAAGTAAAAATAATTCCCTATTATTGTATCACTCTGCCTTTCAAGAATGCATCATTGTATCTAAACCAGTACCTGTTTTGAGGAAAGTTTGCGGCATGTAAATGGACCTCGGATATCCTATTTTATTTATTGTTGTTTGTCTAAATTCTATTAAGCTGATGGGAAA
>CBIGXK010000414.1:0-3093 GCA_966193805.1 uncultured bacterium
TGACCGTCATCACCGGCCTTCAACGGATCAGGACGCGAACCGCGATGTCTCCCTGCTCGTAGCGGATGATCGGCTCGGCAAAGCTGTTGAATGCCGTGACCACGACGCGTCCGGGTTCGCCGGGAGGGGAGGGCAGTTCTCTGAAGCGTCCCAGCACTTTGGAGGGCACCTCGATGATGGCGTATTTTCTTTTCAGTGAATGGTCGCGCTTGGACAGCACCACGGCCAGGTAGATGGATTTTTCGCGGAGATAGGGCAACTGCGTAATGCCCTCGATCATCAGCGGTATGATGTTGGACCTGATCTGTTCATCGAAATATTGTTTCACGAACCCGACCTGGGCGGGGTTGAGGGCCGTTTCATTGACCAGGTAGATCTTCTCGTTTTCCAGCTCGTGTTTCAGTTGCTCCCAAATCCTGTTGAACTCGGCCTGCTGGTCGAGAACGATTTCCTGTATGTCGAGCAGTATTCCCGCCGGATCCTGCTCCAGGTGCATGTTGCGGATCTTGTTGCCGAACTCGGCCATGCGCTTGAGGGTGGCCACGCGCACGCGAAAGAACTCGTCGGTATTGTTGGAAAAGATGCCCAAAAACCGGACGCGTTCCCGCAGCGGCACCGTGGGATCGGCGGCTTCCTGTAAAACCCTGGCGTTGAAGGACAACCAACTGATGTCTCTCGGGATCGTCTTGCGCTTTTTATTCGTCATTCGGCAATATTATGGACAGCCATCAAAGGTGTAAAACATTCAGGAAGTTTAAATTAATAAATTCTGAACTTTGACAGGGAATAAGCGAAATCTATTTTGCTATTCGATAATCTTTTACGACCTTTGCCGTCCAAAAATTTCGACATGTCCAGAATATGCCAGATAACCGGTAAGGTGCCCATAACGGGAAACAAGGTGTCTCACTCGAATATCAAGACAAAGCGCAGGTTTCTGCCCAACTTGCAGACCAAGCGTTATTTTCTTGCTGAAGAGGACAGGTGGATCACCCTGAAAATTTCGACCGAAGGTGTGCGTACCATCAATAAGAACGGCCTTTACAGCGTGGTAAAACAACTGAGAGCAGAGGGTCATAAAATCTAAAAAGGAAAGCGTTCACAAAGCGTGAGCGGGTTTCAAAAATAAACATCATTACAATGGCAAAGAAAGGAAGCAGGGTTCAGGTAATTATGGAATGCACCGAGCAGAAAACGACAAGCGTTCCGGGAACCAGCCGCTACATCAGCACCAAAAACAAGAAAAACACTCCCGAAAGGCTCGAGTTGAAGAAATACAATCCGAACCTGAAGAAGTACACCATACATAAAGAAATTAAATAACCTGACTCATGGCAAAATCAGCAAAGACGGCGATAAAAACGAAGGACCAGAAAGCAGCCGCTGAAGCTAAGAACTGGACAAAAGTGATCCGCGCGGTTCGCAGTCCCAAAACAGGCGCATACACATTCAAGGAAGCGATCGTTCACAAAGACAAGGTGAAGGAATTCCTTACTCAAAAATAACTGGAGACGTAAGTACATTTGCCTAAAGCTGTTCTTTCCGGAACAGCTTTTTGTATTTTAAAGCTAAAACCTGAAAAATGGGATTTTTCGATAAGCTGTTCGGTAAAAAAGAAAAGGAATCGCTCGACCAGGGCCTCCAAAAAACCAAAGAGGGCTTTCTCTCAAAAATCACAAAAGCGGTGGCCGGAAAAAGCACCGTAGATGAAGAGGTGCTCGACGATCTCGAAAATGCGCTGGTAAGTGCCGATGTGGGCATCGATACCACTGTTCAGATCATAGAAAGGATCGAGAAGAGGGTGGCTAAAGATAAATATGTGGGCACTAGCGACTTGAACCGGCTGCTTAAAGAAGAAATAGAAGGAGTGCTCACAGAACCGGCCGAAGGCACTTATACCTTTACGTCGGACCTTCCCACAAAACCGTACGTCATACTCGTTGTGGGCGTGAACGGAGCAGGCAAGACCACCACCATCGGCAAACTCGCTCATCACTTCAAACAAGCCGGAAAATCGGTTTTATTGGGTGCGGCAGACACTTTTCGTGCCGCCGCGGTCGATCAGCTAACGATATGGAGTGAACGAACCGGCGTGCCCATCGTGAAACAGGCCATGGGATCGGATCCCGCCTCTGTTGCGTTCGACACGGTGCAGAGCGCGGTGTCGCGTGGTACGGATGTTGTAATCATAGATACGGCGGGCCGGTTGCACAACAAAGCCCACCTGATGGAGGAGTTGTCGAAAATAAAAAGGGTAACGTCGAAGATCATCCCGGAGTCGCCGCACGAGGTATTGCTGGTGCTCGACGGTTCAACGGGGCAGAATGCGCTGGAGCAGGCAAAGCAGTTTACTGCGGCTACGGATGTCACGGCCATCGCCATCACTAAACTGGATGGCACCGCAAAGGGTGGCGTTGTACTTGCGGTAGCGAATCAGTTTAAGATACCGGTAAAGTTCATTGGAGTGGGCGAGAAAATGGACGACCTTCTTGTATTTAATAAAAAGGAATTTGTGAATAGCTTATTTAATCTTGAAAATTAACGGAGAACGAACGAAAATTTATTTTCTTTGTGCAAAATATATTTATGAAAACTCATTTGTTGACAGGATTTGTTGCATTGTTTTTAGTCGGTTCTTTGAATCTTTCTGCACAGGACAGGTCGGCAGACGGTTCGTCGTACAGGAACGCCATCGGTCTGGGTATTGATTTCGGTGACGGATCGACACTGGTGGGACCTTCCTACAAACATTTTTTCTCGGAAAATAATGTGGGTAAGTTCGAAGTGCTCTTCGGCAATTATGTGGCAATCCAGGCTTTTTATGAATATCATGGAGATATCGAAGGAGCCGCAGGTTTGAGATGGTTTGCCGGTGCCGGTGCGGGTGCTGCCCTGGATGACGATGCGTCTGCATTTATGCTGAAACCCATTGGAGGACTGGATTATAAGATCAATGGGGTTCCTTTGGCGTTTTCGTTCGACTGGCGACCTACATTCTTCATTGCCGACAATTCAGATTTTCAGGCCGCGAGATTTGGACTTGGCTTCAGGTACGCGTTTAATTAATGCAAACATCGGCCCTGGTTGTATAGG
>CBIGXK010000415.1:0-3081 GCA_966193805.1 uncultured bacterium
TCTTCCGTCTCCCGTCTTCCGTTTCCCGTCTTCCGTCTCCCGTCTTCCGTCTTCGGTCTTCGGTCTTCCGTCTCCCGTCTTCCGTCTCCCGCTGGTTAGCCCGCAACTTCGCGGTAGCCGCTCAGAAACGATTCAATTAGCAGGTACACCACAAGCAATAGAACGATGGCAATCGTCAGCCGTACGTGCCATTTGGTAAAAATTGACTTTTTCATGCTAAGGTTTATTCGTGATTAAGAAATTTTTGTGACGAAGAATTCCGTACACTTACAAATATTTCAATATTACATACACCGCCGCCAGGCCCACCAGCATCACCGCTGCAATAATGTAAAAATCAACTACCCTCTTCGTGTCGTCTTTATACCACCCCTCTGTTTTCTTCCATTTAATATTCCTTGTACTCACACCCGCGTCGGCAAACCATTTCTTCGCCCACTTCTTTTTATAATCATTCGTCAGGTCTTCAAACAGGCGCATGTTTTGCTCATCGGCGCTTACCCATTCATCCAGCTGCACCGCCTCTTCATCGCTGATGGTTTCTGTCATCAGCTTCGCGATCAGGGTTCCATATTTATAGTTGTCGGTCATTTAGTAAATTTTGAATCGGGGATCCCGCTAAGGTCCCATGTTTGGGTGCGCAGCTCGCCGGGTGTGCAATAACAAAGCTTTCTGAACCCCCTGATGAACGCTGTAAGGCTTGTGTACCCGGCATCGGTAGAAAACATTTTCAACGGCTCGTCGGGTTGCCGGATAATTTGTTTCGCCGTTTTCATACACAGTCCAAACTTGCGGTATTCATCAACATTAAAACCGGTTACCTGCAGAAATAGTTTTTTCAGCTTGTGTTCGTTCATGCCGATTGCGGCGCTCAGTTCCGGGGTGCTAAAGTGACTGTTTTCATTGTCGATTAGTTCTTTTGCATTGTTGATGATGCTCCAGTCGGTCAATTTCATTTTTTCCCTTATCGACTGCTGCTCTTTTAGTTCGTGGAGCATTGCGTTAAAATACTTCTTCAACACTCTATGCAACGTATCTGTTTTGCTCACTGCAAAGTCGGGGTAATGCAAACTCGAAAGTAAAGCGTTCATTTCGTGGTTTACCGTATGTGCCGGGCCGGTCACCCGGTCGGGTATGTCAGTGCAAATATTACCCAATGCACTTTTCAGCATCGGTTCGGTGTGAAGTGCATTTTGCAGGTATTCTGCCGACCACGAGATATCGAGCCAATGGTGTTCGCCGGGTTTTTCGCCGATGATCAATCCGGTCCATTTATTTCCCAGCAGGGTAGCGAACTGATCCTTTCGTAAGTGAATTTCGCCGGCGCCTTTCAGGTATTCGTGCAGGCTGCTGTGCAACTGCACGCGTGTAAATATTCCAGTAGGGTAGTTGTAATGGCAGATTAACCGTTCAGGTTTTTTCCAGTTAACGAACATGCTGCGGATACTCACATATTCGGTGTTGACTTCCTGCACTATCAACTCACCGAATGTGGCTTTGAAATGAGCCGCACTTGCGCCGTATAGCACGGGTCCGTTGTAGCCTGGCGGCAGGCCCGGTTTGAGTGAAAGTATTTCGCCGTTTGTGTATGCAAAATGAACGGACATATAGGATCGAGGTCATGTGCTAACAGCAACAAATGTCCGAAAATCGGGCGTTGTATTGGGTTTTGCTACCAACTTTTTATATACCAATTGGGAGTATTTATAAACCAATTGGGAGAGTTTGTATACCGATTGGGAGAGTTTTAAACGGGAGTTTCCTTCAAATGTGGATAACGCCACTTTTCGGCTGTCGGCGGGCGTGATAATATTCTGGAAGAAAATACATTTTTTCGTGGAACGATTTGATTGCTGCTGCGGGCAGCGTCCGAAACCGGGGAGAGACGCCTCCGGTTTCACCAGGGCGGTGATCATCTCAAGTTCTGCTCTCGACCTGTTCTCGACCTGATCTTGTATAGTGTTTAACAGTACAACAACAGTAGAATAACAGTACAAGAGCAGAACAAAAGAAAAAAAATCTATAACCAATGAAAACAAAATTTTATGGCAAAGCAAAAAAATAACATCATCATGCGTAGCACGCGTGGTATGGTAGGAAAGCAAATCGTATTCAAGAGAAGGGCCGGCAAGGGCTACGTAGCCGCTCCGCCCGAAGTAAATGAGAACCGGCAGCCTACGCCGACCCAGGCTGCTGTTCAGCAAAGGTTTAGAGAAGCGATTGCGTATGCTTCTGCGGCGATTAAGAGTCCTGAATTGAAGGAAGCTTATCTCGAGAAGGCAAAGCGTAATCAGTCGGCTCATAACGTTGCTTTCCAGGATGCATTTTTGAAGCCGGAGGTCACCGGTATCATCACCCAGGCATACCTCGGCCAGGTGGGCAACATCATCGTGGTGCATGCGACAGATGATTTCAAGGTAAACGCGGTGAAAGTTTCGATTCATAATTCGGCCAACGAATTGATTGAAGAGGGAGCTGCGGTTGAAAATGCCGATGGATTGAGTTGGAGTTACACTGCAACGCAGGCGAACCCGAATGTTGACGGCGCCGTGATCACGGCTACGGCCATTGATATTCCTGAAAACGAAGGATCGCTTTCTGTCACTTTGTAATTAACCTTTAAAACCAATCATGATGAACCAGACACAATTAGATCAATTGTCTTTGTTAGAGCGTGCGGGAGCGCCCACGCCTAAGTTGTTCCGCATATTGCGGTTGATAGGGTTAACGCTGGCTGCGGCGAGTGGAGCTTTGTTGGCGGCGCCGGTAGCGCTTCCTGCAATTGTAACAACCGTTGCGGGGTATGTGGCGATAGCCGGTACGGTGGCTACAGCTGTTAGCCAGGTGGCGGTTGAAAGCTAGGTCTCCCGTTTTTGTATCCGTGTTTCTATGTAAAAACCAACAGCCTGCAACTTCGCGTTGCGGGCTGGTTTTTGTTGTGAAGGTGGGTTGGTACTGCTTACGCGAAGGAATACTTGACCGGATGCGGCATGCCAATGGTGTCAAGCAGTTGCTCCATTTTGTCTACCCCCGGCGCTTCGCGCCACAGTTGCCCTTCGGGCAAAAGTTAAAAGTTAAAAG
>CBIGXK010000416.1:0-3070 GCA_966193805.1 uncultured bacterium
ACCCTGCCATCAGGGAAGTTTTAGCCATCGCATGAAACCGTGCAACACGAACACACCATATGGACCATTGGGCACTCGACGCACACACTCGAAGAATTCGTGGCCATGCTGCAATCCTTCTCCATTAAACTACTCGTGGACATACGAAGCTTTCCCGGCTCGAGAAAATTTCCGCAATTCAATAAAGAATCCCTTGAAACATCCATCCCTGCTCACCACATCGAATACACTCACCTCAAAGACCTCGGAGGAAGAAGAAAAGTGCGTAAAGATTCGACCAATACCGCCTGGCGCCACCCGGCCTTCCGCGGATACGCGGATTATATGGAAACACCCGAGTTTGCAGCAGGCATACAACAACTCGAAGAAATGGCGAAGAAGAAAGCAACTGCCTATATGTGCTCCGAAGCCGTGTGGTGGAGCTGCCACCGCTCAATGGTTTCCGATTACCTCAAGGTGCGCGGCTGGAAAGTGATGCACATCATGAGCGTGGGAAAAGCTGATGAACACCCGTACACATCACCCGCACGCATTGTTGACGGGCAATTAACCTACAAAGACGAACAGCAATTGTTTTAAGCACCGCCGATTTTACCAATCAGGCGATATCCCTTACATTCATTAACGAAGCAATTTCACGTGTAATGAAACAAACAATTTTCCTGGTAACCTGTTGCCTGCTCTCGTTTATACTGCCGGCGCAAAAACGCAACAGCTCACTACCCAAGATAGCCATTGCATCGTTTGGCATAGAGTCGAGCACCTTTTCGCCCGCGCTCACCCACGAAGAAGCCTTCCATCCAAAATATGGCGACGAGGTTTTCACCTCTTACCCTTTTTTATCCAACAACTCCTCCATTCGTAAGCGCGCCACCTGGTTCCCTACTGTTGCCGCCCGTTCACTTCCCGGCGGCGCCGTTACCCGCGAAGCGTATGAATCGATTGTGACAAAAATCCTGAACGGCCTTGAAAAGAATAAACCTTACGATGGCATGTTCCTCGACCTTCACGGAGCCATGAGCGTAGTGGGCCTCGACGATCCCGAAGGCGACTTCATCACCAGGATCCGCAAAGTGATTGGCGACAAACCTGTTATCTCCGCATCAATGGACCTCCACGGAAATGTTTCGTGGCGGCTGGCGGAAAATGCCGACCTTATCACCTGTTATAGAATGGCGCCTCATGAAGACGCCATGGAAACAAAACAACGGGCCGTGGAAAATTTGCTTGAACGGCTTGAAAGCGGAAAAGGCAAGCCCGCATACAAAGCGTGGATACCGATACCGGTACTGCTTCCCGGCGAACAAACCAGTACGCGAATAGAACCCGCAAAATCCATCTACCAGGCTGTTGCACCTGCAAGTAAACAAGACGGGATTATAGATGCCGCCATATGGGTAGGATATCCCTGGGCAGACGAGCCGCGTAACCATGCAGTGGTAATGGTTACCGGCGACGACAAAGAAAAAGTAACAGCAACTGCAGAGCGCCTCGCGAAAAGCTTCTGGAATGCGAGAAAGAAATTTACGTTCGTCGCGCCCACCGGTTCACTCAATGAGTGTCTTGCAAAGGCGTTGTCTTCAAAGGATCATCCTTATTTCATCAGTGACTCGGGCGACAATCCCACAGCAGGCGGTGCGGGCGACGTCACCTGGACGCTTCAGCAAATACTTGCCCGCACAGAATTCAAGTCGCCAACCGGACCATCGCTGATTTACGCATCCATACCCGGCCCCGACCTGATAAAAAAAGCCGTTGCCGCCGGCGTGGGAGCAACAGTCGAAGGATATGTTGGCGCACAAGTCGATGCCAGGTTCGCGCCGCCTTTACTGATTTCTGGAACCGTGCAATCTATTGTCCACGGCGATATACACGCAGAAACTGAAGTGGTCATAAAAACCGGCAGCGTAAATATTATCGTTACGAAGAAAAGAAAGCCCTATCACAAAGAAGTAGATTTTACAAGGCTCGGATTGAAGCCGCGGAAAACGGACATCGTAGTGGTAAAGATAGGATACCTGGAGCCTGAATTATATGCCATGCGCAAGGGATGGATGTTGGCGCTCACTCCGGGAGGCGTTGACCAATACCTCGAGCGGCTTGATTACAAGAGGATCCAACGGCCGATGTTTCCGCTAGACAAGAATATGGCCGATCCCGATCTTTCTGCAAAGCTGGTGCCCTAATGCTGAAGCCGGACAAGCAATTACCGCGGAGAAATGGGGATTAGTGGCGAGAATGTTTTTCTCCTAATGTAAACGACCTCGATATGTCAAAGCCGAGACGAAATTCACCGTTCTTCCAGTTTCTCGTTGTATAAGGAATAAATTGGTTTTCGAGTATCGCTGTCGAATTGCTGATGCTGATGTGGAAGATGTGTCCACCGGTTACGATTTCCCAGCCAATCGAAAACGGATGATAAAATTCAACCTCATGCTGTCGGAAGTAACTATCGCTTTCTGCGCTGCGGAAAGGAATAAAATAATCAGCCACCAGGGCCATGCGTGGTGTAAGCTTCCATCGTGCCCCAATGCCCAGGGCCAACACGCCATTCATGTCTTTAAAAGCAACGAAATTCCTTCTAATGTAAGTGGGAAGGATGGCAATGGAAAAACTGCTGTTGAATGTTCGCGCCAGAATAACCTGAAACATAAAGCTCCAGCGGTCTTGCAGCCCCTCAAAATGCGCATCCGAAGCCGAATCGTCGAGCGCTGCCCTTGTCGACACCACTGCATTGGCATATCCGGTGAGTGAAAAAGGAATCCTGTTATCAGTTGTTTGCTTCAGCAATTTATATTTCATCTTCCCTTCAAACAGTTGCGTCAGCGAATTGAAAGAAACACTACCACCTCTCACCTCGGCAGAACCCTTCGCCCTGCTGAGTCCCAATGTCAGGCGGTCCGTTACTCCATAGTCAACACCGATTTTGATATCAGTCGAGTTTTCAATTCCAAAAAATGTTTTGACCCCACCGAACTGTCCTGCCAAATCATCAAAACGATTCGTAACATTCAAACTTAGTTCGTGTTTAAACAGCGTTTCGTTTGATTGAGCGGTAAGAATGTAATCA
>CBIGXK010000417.1:0-3067 GCA_966193805.1 uncultured bacterium
AATGTGGATCTGTGACTTTACGTCGGCGCTGTCATGTGCAACGGATAGCCCTGTCGTTCTCCAGGAATATCGTTATGGCGGTTTCGGCTTCAGGGCCACCGGCGACTGGAACGATGATAACAGCAGGATCCTCACATCGGAAAACAAAACGAGAAAAGATGCAGATGCTTCCACCGCACGCTGGTGCATGATCGACGGCGATGTAGGGAAGGGACATTCGGGTGTGCTTTTCATGAGTTATCCTTCCAATTATAATTATCCCGAACCCATGCGCGTATGGCCCGAGAAAATGAACAAAAGAGGAGATGTGTTTTTTAGTTTCAGTCCAACGCGCAATACCGACTGGCCGTTGCAACCGGGCAGGTCGTATGTTTTAAAATACAGGATGTTATTATACGACGGCAGCATCACGCGCGACCAGGCAGAAAAAGCATGGAAGAGTTTTGCGAACCCACCGAAGGTGGAAGTAACGCTTGTGAAGAAAAATGGCAATTGAAAAAACAGATATGAAGAAAACTATTGAACGAAGGTGTTATTTGTTAGTGGCATTGTTATTAATCACTGCCGCATCATTGCCACTGGCAATACGCGCGCAGGGAAAGGTGAAGTGGAAAAATATCAATGTGCTTATTTACACAAAGAACGGAAAGGGATATGTTCACGATAACATTGCTTCGGCGGTGCGGGCGATTAAAGAGATGGCTGCGCAGAAAGGATTTCACGCAGACGTGTCGGATGACCCTTCGGTTTTTACCGACGACAACCTAAAAAAATATGATGCACTGATCTTTACCAGCACCAACAACGACGTGTTCGATAATGATGCTCAGAAAGTGGCCTTTATGCGATACACGCAGGCGGGCGGCGGCTTCGTGGGCATCCACTCTGTTACCGGCACCGAGCGCAAATGGGAATGGTTCAAGCGGCTGGTGGGCGGCACCTTTGTACGGCATGCGAAGTTTCAGAAATTCAGCGAGATCATTATCGACAAAAATAATCCTTCCACTGCGCCATTACCGCAACGTTGGGAGGGTGAGGATGAATGTTATTACATCACTACCATCAACCCGGATCTGCATGTATTGGCTGTGCATGATCTCAACACTGTAAACGACGATAAGAAGCCGGTGATCTATGGCAATGCGTTCCCTTCGGTATGGTGCCATGAATTTGACGGCGGGCGCCAGTGGTACACGGCATTGGGCCACAGTAAAGAGAGATACAGCGATCCTCTTTTCAGGCAGCATATTTTAGGAGGCATAGAATGGGTGGTACAGGGTAACACGAAACTGGATTATTCAAAGGCACATGCAAAGAGCCCTGACGATCCGCTTCCTTATTAAATCAACATTATTCATTGCAGAAAACCATATGAAACAATTCAATTTATCATCATCGCGCAGAAAATTTTTAAAGAACAGCATTAAAGCTACTGCCGGCACCGTTGCATTGGCGAATATTCCGAGCATTGTTCCCGCCAGCGTATTCGGGAAGAATGCTCCAAGCAACAGGATAAACGTCGGTGCGATCGGTACCGGCCGTATCTCGACAACGCACGACATCCCCGGAGTGTGGAACTATGAAAAGGCGCACATCGTTGCCGTTTGCGATCTCGACAGCAACCGGGTAAAGCAGGCGAAAAAACTGGTGGACGACCATTACGCCAAAAAAACAGGAAAAAATTACGACGGCGTGAAGATGTATGACGATTACCAGGAGCTGCTGAACAATAAAGATATTGACGCCGTGCTCATCAGCACACCCGACCACTGGCACGTGCTGCCCGCCATTCATGCGTGCAGGGCAGGGAAAGATATTTATATGCAAAAACCCGCCTCGCTCACCATAGAAGAAGGGCGCATGCTGAGCAACGAGGTGCAAAAATCCGGGCGCATATTCCAGATAGGCAGCCAGCAGCGCTCCATGCCGCAATTCAAAAAAGCATGTGAGCTGGTGCGCAACGGAAAGATTGGCAAGGTGCACACCATTTATGTTGGACTGCCGGTAGATGATCCCGGCCAGAGCACAAGGGAGAAGGAGATGCCTGTGCCGGCCAATCTCAATTACAACATGTGGCTCGGTTCAACGCCTGACGTGTTTTATACGGAAAAGCGTGTACATCCGCAGGATGGCGGCTATAGCCGGCCGGGTTGGCTGCGTTGTGAACAATTTGGCGCGGGCATGATTACCGGATGGGGCGTGCATCACTTCGACATTGTGAACTGGGGTATCGATACCGAGTTCACCGGTCCGGTGGAAGTGAACTGCTCGGCAGAATTTCCGCCGGCGGGCATGCTGTGGGATGTGCACGGCCCCTTCAAATCTGAATTTTCATTTGCCAACGGCGTGAAGGTTCATGCCAGCAACGACTATCCCAACGGGGTCAAATTCGTGGGCAGCGAAGGATGGATATTCGTAACCAGAGGAAACTATTCGGCAACTGCGAGCGACCCGGTTTCGAAGAACAAGAACAACAAGGCACTCGATGCGAGCGATCCGCGGATATTGACTTCGGAAATACCGGCCGACGGCGTTCATCTTTACGAAAGCAGGGAACACCACGCCAACTGGCTCGACTGCATTTTCACCAGGCAAACGCCTATAACGCCCATTGAGGTCGGTCACCGGGCATGCACGGTATGCCTTATCAACCATGCATCTATGAAACTCAAACGCAAATTATACTGGGACCCGGTAAAGGAGCGCTTTAAAAACGACGATGAGGCCAATACATTTTTGTCGAGGCCCCAACGCTGGCCCTACATAATTTCGTAGAATGAAACAGCTTAACAACATACTCTACGCAACCGCGTTGGCAATCCTCATAGATGGATGCGCCTCCGGGGATCAGGAACCGGCGACCGGGAAGCCGCCGGTTACCCTGATAACCCTCGATCCCGGTCATTTTCATGCTGCCCTGGTGCAGAAAAATATGATCGACAGGATCGATTCAAACGTTTACGTTTATGCGCCCGGTGGTCCCGAATTGAAGGCGCACCTCGACTTGATCAGCCGCTACAATGACCGCGCTGACAATCCAACCCGGTGGAACGAAGTCGTGTACACC
>CBIGXK010000418.1:0-3055 GCA_966193805.1 uncultured bacterium
CAATTGCCCATTGATATTGAAGTACTGGGCAATACCGTCTTTATTGCCCCAACGGTAATTTTCGATGCCGATAAGGTCGCCCATGAGGCTGTACACCCGCCATGGCCCCTCTTTTCGGTTGTTAACAAAAACGCCTTCGGCCTCGTAGCCGGGCTCGCCCCGCAAACGCTCAACATGAACGATCCACTCGCCCTGCTTGTTTCCGTTCATGTCGATACGGTTAACGGTATCTTTTCCGTCATTGATGAGGCGGTAGTCCTGGTACTGTGCGTAAGAGGCGGAAGAGACGATAAGCAATAAGATGAGTAGCAAACGCATGGAAAAGTTATAAGTTAAAGTGAAACGCTCTCGTCATCATGCCGATCATAAAACGTACCACAACGACACGCATAAGATAATAAATACATCTTTGATAAGAAAAGACGCAGGCAGTTTTAACTTTTAACTTTTAAGTTTTTAACTTTTGAAGAACTCGATCGCCAGGTCGTAGCCCTTCAATCCGAGGCCGATGATACTGCCTTTGCATTTTGCCGAAACGTGAGAAATCTTGCGGAAATCTTCCCGTGCGTGAACATTACTGATGTGCACCT
The DNA here is from genome assembly GCA_966193805.1 of uncultured bacterium. Lineage (GTDB taxonomy): Bacteria > Bacteroidota > Bacteroidia > Chitinophagales > Chitinophagaceae > Flavitalea. Next base: position 591 of record CBIGXK010000418.1, read on the forward strand.
CCACAACCGGTGTTGAAATGGAAGCGATGGCATCGCCGATGGCAACAGAAGTGTGCGTGTAGCCCCCGGGATTGAGAACGATGCCATCGTATTCCTTCCCGGCCTTTTGGATTTCATTGATGAGTTCGCCCTCCACGTTGCTCTGGAAATACGAGATCTCGATGTCGGCGTATCTTTTTTTGATCGTCTGCAGGTACTGCTCAAACGTCTGGTTGCCATACACCTCCGGTTCGCGGGTACCGAGCAGGTTAAGATTGGGGCCGTTGATGATGGCGATCTTCATATTTAAGAATGTTTCCTGATGAGGCTGATGAAATCATCGAAGAGGTAGCGGCTGTCGTGTGGCCCCGGGGTGCTTTCGGGGTGATATTGCACCGAAAACGCGGGCCTGTCTTTGAGCCTGATGCCTTCTATGGACTGATCGTTGAGATTCACGTGTGTCACCTCTACATTTTTCGCTTTCTTCACCGATTCGGGATCCACGCCGAAACCGTGGTTTTGCGTGGTGATCTCACATTTGCCGGTAACAAGATTTTTAACGGGGTGGTTAAGTCCGCGGTGGCCATGGTGCATCTTGAACGTAGGAATGTCATTCGCCAGCGCCAGCAGTTGATGGCCGAGGCAAATCCCGAAAGTGGGTTTGTTTTCGTTCAAAATACCTTTGACGGTGTCCACGGCATAGTCCATCGCAGCCGGATCGCCGGGGCCATTGGAGATGAAAAAACCATGAGGGTTAAATTTCTTCATCTCATCCACGGAAGTTTTTGCCGGAAACACCTTCACGTAGGCGCCTCTTTCCACCATACATTCGATGATGTGCTGCTTGGTGCCGTAGTCGAGCACCGCTATGCGGATATCCGACTGTTCGTTGCCGCGTGTATAAGGCTGTTCGGTGCTCACCACGCTGGCCAATTCGAGGCCGTTCATGGAAGGCGCCTTTGCAAGTTCCTTTTTCAGTTCGTCTATGTCACTTATTTCCGTTGAAATGATGCAGTTCATGGCGCCTTTCTGCCGGATGTGGGCAACAAGCGCCCGGGTGTCAACACCTTCAATGCAAACGATGTTGTTCTTGACAAGATATTCTTCGAGCGATCCCCTGGCCAGCTTACGGCTGTACAATTCTTCGAGGTTGCGCCCGATAAGTCCCTTTATTTTTACGCTGTCCGACTCAATATCCTCGTCTTTTACGCCGTAGTTGCCGACATGCACGCTGTTCATGATCACGATCTGCCCAAAGTAGCTGGGGTCGGTAAACACTTCCTGGTAGCCCGTCATCCCGGTGTTAAAGCAAATCTCGCCGGCCGTGGTGCCTGTCTTTCCAAATCCACGTCCGTAGTGAACGGTTCCGTCTTCGAGTAAGAGTATTGCCTGTGCCTGCTTCTGCGTAGTATTCATGCCGGGAAATTTTGCAAATAAAAACAATTATTAAGGAATGACTGCCGGAATTTTTTCACAAAAAAAAGCAAGACCTGTAGATCTTGCTTCCTGAAAAAATATTGATGAGTCATTATTCTTCTGTTTTTGCCGGTGCCTCTTCTGCGGGCGCAGCTTCTTCTGCCGGCGCCTCGGCTTTAGGCTCTGTGGTTTTTGGTTCGGCTTTCTTTGAAGAACGTCCCCTGCGTGTTCTTTTCGCTGGTTCTTTTTCTTCGCCTTTTCCTTTGCCGTAAACTTCGTTGAAATCCACCAGTTCGATCAATGCTGTTTCTGCATTATCGCCATGGCGCGCGCCGAGCTTAATGATCCTGGTGTAACCTCCGGGGCGGCCGCCTACTTTTTCAGCCACTGTTCCGAACAGCTCGTTAACAGCTTCCTTGTCTTGCAGGTAGCTGAAAACGACCCTGCGTTGATGGGTGGTATTCTCCTTACCCTTGGTGATCAGCGGTTCTACGTAAGTACGCAGTGCCTTTGCCTTTGCAAGCGTGGTAACGATTCTTTTATGGGCGATCAGCTCGCAGGCCATATTGCTTAATAGTGCCCGGCGGTGCGAGGCTGTACGGCCAAGATTGTTGATTTTGTCTCCGTGACGCATGACGTTTTTGTTTTTGAAGACTGTACCGTGTCAGGAATTACAGCCTTTTGGGTTTGTATGTTAGATACTTTCGTTTACGGCAATGGGCAATGTTAATGCTATTGCGGTTCGCCCATTCCTGCTTAAAATTCTTCCTTATCCACTCCCAGCTTGCTGAGGTCCATGCCGAAATGCAGTCCCCTTTCAGCCAGCACCTGCTCGATTTCGGCAAGCGATTTCTGTCCGAAGTTCCTGAACTTCATGAGGTCTTCCTGTTCGTATTGAACGAGTTCGCTGAGCGAGTTGATCTTGGCAGCTTTGAGGCAGTTGAATGCGCGCACCGAAAGATCGAGATCTTCAAGCGGCGTTTTCAGCACTTTGCGCAACTGCAGCATCTGTTCGTCCACAACATCTTCCTTCTTATCTTCTTTGCTATCGAAAGTGATGTTCTCGTCGG
>CBIGXK010000419.1:0-3030 GCA_966193805.1 uncultured bacterium
TACCACCAGGCCCTTTAATGCGGGCATGCAATACACACACGAAACAACGAAGAAGACCCCTATCGCGATAGCATGAGGCTGAACCCTTTGCCACAGTGACTTACTCATTATCAAATAATTATTAGATGGGCAAAGTAAATCAATTTTGTCAATTACACTTTAGGCCCTTTTGAATACATTTATAGCATGATGTCGCTCTTCAAACACTTTCCAATCTGCATATTGCTGTTCATTTCCTTTTCCGCCCCCGGCCAGGAAAAAAACTGGATGCTGGCGCCCTTTGAAAAACAGGACGCGGTTAACCCCTGCCTGGTGCCCGGCGACCTGAAATTCACCGACCCCATCCTCAAAAAACCGGTGGCCTGGGAAGAGAAATACGTTTTCAATCCCGCTGCGGTTGTCAGGAACGGCAAGGTGTACCTGCTGTACCGCGCCGAAGACACCGTTCAGAAATATGCGGGCGTGTCGCGCATAGGCCTGGCCGAAAGCAGCGACGGGCTCCGTTTTACGCGCCGGCAGCACCCCGTGCTCTATCCCCAGGAAGATGAATTCAAAAAATACGAATGGGAAGGCGGCTGCGAGGATCCCCGTATAGTGGAGGATGAAAACGGCACCTACTTTATGACCTATACCGCTTACGACGGCACCACCGCGAGGTTGTTCGTCGCCACTTCGACAGATCTCGTGCACTGGAAAAAACATGGCTCCGTTTTTCGAAAGGCTGAAGGCGGCAAATACATTAATTACTGGTCTAAATCAGGCGCCATCGTAGCCAAAAGGATAGGTAGCAGGATCATCGCCACCCGCATAAACGGCAAGTACTGGATGTACTGGGGCGAATCCAACATTTACCTCGCCACTTCGCCCAACCTGATAGACTGGACGCCCATTCCCGAAACTGATCCTTCGAAAAAACAATTCGACTCTTTACGGAACTATGAGGCCTTCAGAATCGCTTTTGGCCCCCGGAAAGGAAAGTTCGACAGCCAACTCGTCGAACCCGGACCGCCAGCTTTGCTAACCGATGACGGCATCGTGTTCATTTACAACAGCCGCAACAGCCCCGAATACGGTGATCCGGCACTGCCGCCGGGAACTTACTCTGCCGGGCAGATCCTTGCCGATAAAAACGACCCCTTCCGGATCATCGACCGCACACAGGAAAACTTTTTCAGACCCGAAAAAGATTACGAGATACGCGGCCAGGTAAACAACGTTTGTTTTCTTGAAGGGTTGGTGCATTTCAAAAACAAATGGTTCCTTTATTACGGTACCGCCGATTCTCAAATCGCCGTTGCTGTCAAATAATTGCCGGGTTGCATTATGCCGAAGATCCTTTTTTTATCACGCGTAGCGCTGATCTGCAATATATGCTTCCTCATTACGCTCCTGATGCATTATATACCGGCTATTGCGAGTGGAATATTTTCTTCTACTTTGATTATACTGGGAACCGTGATGGCGATAGTTATCAACGTTCTCATGAATATTTTATACCTTATTATCGTATTCTACGGGAGGCCCATCCGGAAATTTGTTCCGGTGTGGCTGATCAGTGTTAATTTTCTGTTTCTTATTTTACAGGTCATACTGCTGATAAAATGATCCACAACATTATCCGGGACAGGCCCACACGACTGTTTATTATATTGGGCGGATTCTTCGTCGCCAATGCCATCATTGCAGAAGTGATAGGAGTGAAGATCTTTTCTCTGGAAGATTCCCTGAACGTGCCAAGGGCAGACTTTTCCATGTTTGATGCCGAACATCTTTCGTTCAGCCTGTCGGTGGGCGTGGTTCCGTGGCCAATTATTTTCGTAACAACAGATATCATCAACGAATACTACGGCGTGAAGGGCGTTCGGTTTCTTTCCATCCTTACCGCAGCATTGATCTCATTTGCATTCATCATTTTTTATTTCGCCATACACACGTCGCCCGACACTGCATGGTGGCTCACCTCTTACAGCAATGCGGGCGTGCCCGACATGCAGGCTGCTTTCTCCGCGATATTCGGCCAGGGCATGAATATCATTGTGGGATCGCTCGCGGCATTTATTGTCGGACAAATTGCGGATGCCTTTATCTTTCGCAGGATAAAATTTCTTACGGGGGAAAAGAGCATCTGGATGCGCGCCACACTCAGCACGCTGGTGTCGCAGTTGATAGACAGTTTTATTGTAACGTACATCGCGTTCTATCTTTTCAAGGGCGTTAGCTTTGGACAGTGCACCGCGTGGGCGCTCACTGCGTATATGTACAAATTCGTTATTGCAATTTTATTTACGCCGGTGGTGTATCTCATTCATTGGATTGCCGAGAGGTACCTGGGCAAGGAGATGGCGAAGCAGATGAAGACGAGCGCCATGACCGGGTATTGACCGTATATTCCACATTTCAACTGGTATATTTTCTATTTGTCAGTTATATTGATAGTCATACTTTTATAAAACATTTATCCACAAATTGCGCGTTGTCAACTCATTGAACTATGAAAACCGCCTGGGATGAACACGATTTAAATAATTAATAGGATGGCAGGTAATATCAGCTATCCTATTAATTTTTTATGCCGCGAGCACCGGATAGTTTCTTTTTCTGCTGTTTAGATATTTTTCATAGATCACTTCACTCATAGATTTGTTGTATACTTTTCCTTCCACCCATGATATGATGTCGAGGTAGGCAAACGACCTTGTTTCAAACCGATTCTTTTCGAGGTGCTTGATCTTGCTGAGGAAGTGTTCAAATTCGCTTCTAACCTGCCGTCTGTTCATCTTGAGGGAATTGCGGAGAAACCTGAATATCTCTTCTTCCACCACTGTCAGGTATTCCATTTTTGCCATGAAGCGGAACACTGATTTGGTAAGCGGTTCCATCAATTCCACATTCCCGAGTTCGTAATGTGCCAACAGGTGAAGAAGTCGCGCGTAACATTGCAGATCGTTACGAAGATCGCTGGGCTCGTTGATGATCTTCTGAACGTAATCAATGGCCGCATCATAATCGCCACTGCCGAAATAAAGAGAA
>CBIGXK010000420.1:0-3020 GCA_966193805.1 uncultured bacterium
AAGATCAACTTCAGGGAATTCTCCGGCGGTGAATGCGCCTTTTACGGCCGGAGTCACTTTATCTGTAAAAATTTGCGAGCGCTTAACATAGTTACCCGCCTTATTCTTCGCCACGGTGTAAAGCCAGGCGGTTGGATTTTCTGGGATACCTTTGTAGGTCCACGTTTCGAGGGCCGACAGGAAAGTTTCGCTGGCAATATCTTCGGCGGCCTGGATGCGGCCGATGCCAAAATATTTGGAAAGGACAGCGCATATTTTACTGAACTCTGTCCTGAACAAATGCGGTATTAACTCATTTGCTGTCATGGTTGTCCACCTTTCTCACTTCAACGCTGTTGCCGTCACCTTGCAGCACGGGAGAGCCTTTCGCAAATTCAACCGCTTCCTCGACAGAATCCGCTTTTACGATCACAAAGCCACCAATGGTTTCCTTGATGTCGCCAAACGGCCCGTTGGTAACCACCTTGTTTTTGTTCTCTGCTTTTATAACCCGGGCTTCTTCAAAAGGCAGTCCGGTGCCGCTTACAAACTTGTTTTGTGCGGCGATGGTGCCTATCCAGTCCATAGTTTGTTTCATCCACACTTGTATTTGTTCGGGCGAGGCCACTTCTTTACCATCCTGGTGCCTGAAGATTAACATGTACTGTTCCATTGTAAATCATTTTTTTGTTAGGAGATGTGCTACTATATACCTTTATAACAATCGGATGAACGAGGATTGGACATAAAGAAAAAAATTATTTCAGCCACATCGGATTCGACTTCAATACCACTTTGTACACTTTGCAATGCTCTGCATGTGCGCCGGGCAGGTAGCCGATGCTTACCAGGAACTCGTTTACGATTTCTCCTCCTGTAAACAGAAATGTTTTCTTAAAGAGCTTCACCCATTCATCTTTTGATTTTGGGTGATGATGCTGCAACCACTTTTCAAATGACCCGTACTCTTTCCGCAGTGCCAGCACCGTCTTTGCATTTTCGATCGCAGCATTAATTTTCAAACGGTTGCGGATAATGCCCGCATCACCAAGCAATCGCTCCCTATCTTTTTCTGTGTAAGAGGCTATCTTTTTTATATTGAAATTATGGTAGGCTTTCCTGAACGCCGCCTCCTTCTTCAGGATGGTTTCCCAACTTAGTCCGGCCTGGTTGATCTCGAGAACAAGCCTGCAAAACAATTCATTATCATCGTGGATCGGGAATCCGTACAGTTTATCGTGGTAGGCTTTATGCAGCGCCTTTCTTTCGTCATGCATGGTCTCAATAGCGGAACAATAAGACATCGATTGGTGTTAATAATTTGAAAAATCAAAAAGCGAAAATATGGTCTTTTCCGTTTCCGCAGGTTGGCATACTAGTTGCTACTAGGCAATGTCACCCCAAAGAGTTCATTCTCTTACACACTGCAAACCTTTCCTCATTAAATGTAAGAATCCAGGATTCCTTATCACCCGACGTTGCGCGCATAGCATAGATCACGAAAACGCTGATGGATGGAATTGAATATATCTGTTTTGGAAACAATTGGTTACTCGAGACCTTACGTCAAAGGAAAATTCATATTTGTCGGCGACCAAAAGTATCTTATTAAAGGTGTCACCTACGGCACTTTTAAACCGGATGCCGACAACTACCAGTTTCCGGAATATGAAGTGGTTGAAAGTGATTTTCAAATGATGCAGGCAAATGGCATCAACAGTGTAAGAACGTACACCGTACCGCCGCCGTATATCTTTGACCTTGCATTGCAATACGATCTTAAATTAATGGTGGGCCTGCCGTGGGAACAACACATTACTTTTCTCGACGAGCCGGAAAGAAAGACCTCCATAATAAAAAAGATACGGGAATATGTAAAGATATGTTCCAGTCATCCCGCGATATTATGTTACACCATTGGAAATGAGATACCTGCGCCATTGGTGAGGTGGTATGGCAAGAAGAAAATAGAACAGTTTCTCAGGGAACTTTATGCAGCGGTAAAAAGTGCCGACCCACAAGGTTTGGTGACCTATGTAAATTATCCGACTACCGAATATTTAGAGCTTCCCTTTCTCGACTTCCTGAGTTTCAATGTTTACCTCGAAACGCAAGACAAATTAAATGCTTACCTGTCGCGGCTGCATAATCTATGCGGCGATCTTCCGCTGGTGCTTGCAGAAATAGGTTTGGACAGCTTGAGAAACACTGAAGAAACACAGGCCCACACACTCGCCTGGCAATCTCAAATCATATTCGGTAAGGGCTGCGCCGGCATGTTCGTATTCGCCTGGACCGATGAGTGGTGGCGGGGTGGTCATGAGATCCCGGATTGGGATTTCGGTATAACCGACAGGCAACGAAACCCAAAGCCGGCACTGGCGGCTGTAAAAGAGATCTTTAATAATGTTCCTTTTCATGCGGGAACCAACGCACCCGCAATTTCCGTCGTCGTTTGTTCTTATAATGGTTCATCAACGATAGACGACTGCATGCGCGGATTGATGAAGGTCAACTATTCTAATTTTGAGGTGATCGTTGTCAATGACGGATCAACGGATAACCTTGCGGACATCGTCCGAAAATATCCTTTTCGTTTGATCAGCACCGTTAACCGTGGGCTGAGCCACGCGCGCAACACAGGCATGATGCAGGCGACGGGCGACATCGTCGTATATCTCGATGATGATGCATACCCCGATCCCGACTGGCTCAATTATCTTGCTTATGCCTTTCTTCACTCCCATCATGCCGCCATCGGCGGGCCAAATTTATTGCCTGCTGAGGATGGCGCCATCGCAACATGCGTGGCCAGTTCACCGGGCGGCCCGGCGCACGTACTCCTCACCGACGAAATTGCCGAGCATATTCCTGGCTGCAACTTCGCGGTAAGGAAAAACGCGTTGCAGAAGATAGGAGGGTTTGATCCTGTTTTCAGGTCCGCCGGCGACGATGTTGATGTTTGCTGGAAATTGCAGGCAGAAGGATATACAATAGGATTTCATCACGCGGCCCTGGTGTGGCACCATCGCAGAAACTCA
>CBIGXK010000421.1:0-3017 GCA_966193805.1 uncultured bacterium
CTCGAGCCCGTGGCCGGCATACCCGGCGGCGTGGTGCAGGGTCTCGCCGCTGAGCTGCTGCAGCGCTATCGCGGGTCCCTGCTCGTGCCGGGACCCGGCGCGGTCCTCCCCGAAGAACTGCTGCTGACTCCATCGCGGATCAACCCGGACTGGCCGCGCGTGGTCATCGACGGTCAGACCTGGGTGCAGCGGCCCTCCGGCATCCTGGCCCTCGAGAGCACGCTGCTTCCCGACACCCCGCCGCCTGCGGCGGCTCAGTTTTTTATTTTCATCCGCTTAGGCAAACAAGTTTGCCACGCTTCTGAAAACAAAAAACCCGCACGTTGTGCGGGTGCCTTGTTGCCCGATCAGGATTCGAACCCGAACATACAGAGCCAGAATCTGTCGTACTACCATTATACTATCAGGCAATTTCTTCACCACCACTCAACCGGTAAGGAAGACGAACTTTCCGGCGCGCAAGATAAGTAAGTTTCGCGAGAGATTTCGAAAGTTTCAGCAGGGATTTTCGAACGGCCTGCACAGATTTTCTAATTGAAATCTTTTTTCAGCTCCTCTATTAAATCACCAATCCCCTCCGTAGCCGGCTTCTCAATCACCGTGAGGCCGGGCATCGACGACAAATAAGGAATCTTCTTATCTATAATATACTTGTCGGCAGTGTGTGGCGCATATTGCACCAGTCCGGCGGCAGGATACACCTGCAGCGACGTGCCGATCACCGCAAAAATATCTGCGTTCATGGAATGAATAACCGCTTCCTCGATCATCGGAACCGGTTCCTCGAACCATACAATGTCGGGGCGGTATTGATGACCGGTTTCTGTAAGGTCGCCGATGTTGATGTCGCCACGTATCTCCTTCACACAGCTCCTGTCTACCGCGCTGCACATCTTGAAAATCTCACCATGCAGGTGCAACACCTTTTCGGACCCGGCGCGCTCATGCAAATCATCAATATTTTGGGTAATGACCTGCACATCGAAGTACTTTTGCAGGCTGGCGAGACCAAGATGTGCAGCATTGGGCTGCGCCTTCGCCACCTCGCGGCGGCGGTAGTTGTAAAATTCCAGGACCAGCGCAGGGTTCTTTTTCCAGGCACGCGGCGTGGCAACGTCTTCAATGTTGTAGCCCTCCCATAACCCATCACTGTCACGAAACGTCTTCAACCCGCTCTCCGCACTGATGCCGGCGCCGGTAAGTACCACAAGTCTCTTTTTTGACATGCCCGGAAATTATGGAAAAAGGAGAAGCGCAACGATAATTTTAACGGTTTTATCAGGGAATAACATCCCTGTTGATAAACGCGATAAATTGCTTGCCAAAAAGAATTACTATTAATGCGAGAATGCACAACCATAAAATGGAGCGCAGTAATACATTTGTCATAAACAATGGTTAAAAGGGTTAATCGATCCTGCCCTTAAAAGTTAAGAATTTATAATGGATTTTAATGATATGTGAAAAAGTATTTAACCTTGCAAAACATGAGCGGAATTATGAAAGAAGGAACGGATACCCTTTCGTTAGGCACGGATAAGTTGGCACAGCAAACCGTTTTCTCCATCCTGTTTACCATCAGCCTCAGCCACCTGCTTAACGACATGATGCAGGCGGTGATACCCGCCGTTTACCCGCTGTTAAAACAGAAGTACCACCTGTCGTTCACCCAAATCGGGCTCATCACCTTCTGTTTCCAGTTAACTGCCTCCATTCTTCAGCCTTTCGTGGGCAACTATACCGACAAAACGCCCCGACCGTACTCATTGGCGGTGGGGATGGGATTTACGTTCGTGGGACTCATCGCCCTGTCGTTTGCACCCAATTTCGCTATCATCCTGGTGTCGGTTGCGTTAATCGGCATCGGCTCGTCCATCTTCCATCCCGAATCGTCGCGGGTGGCCCACATGGCATCGGGTGGGAGGCGCGGACTGGCCCAGTCTATCTTTCAACTGGGTGGTAATGCCGGCTCCGCCATCGGACCCTTGCTGGCCGCCCTGATCGTAATGCCATACGGACAGTGGCACATCGTATGGTTTGCGCTGGCCGCGGTAATTGCTATCATCATCCTCATGAGAGTGGCCGACTGGTACAAGCACCATCTTTACCTTAAGGCCAGCAAAAGGGTTCCCTCCGGCGACCACGCCGCAAGCATCCCTCGCTCCCGCGTCGTCACGTCGCTGGGTGTTCTGCTGGTACTCATCTTCTCCAAATATTTCTACCTGGCTTCCATGACCAGCTACTACACTTTTTTCCTGATCGATAAATTTCACGTCACCGCACAGCAGTCGCAGATATACCTGTTCATCTTCCTCGCATCGGTGGCTGCGGGTACTTTAATTGGAGGGCCGCTGGGCGACCGCTTTGGAAGAAAGTATGTGATCTGGGTGTCGATACTCGGCGTGGCGCCATTTACCCTGTTGCTGCCGCACGCTTCGCTTTTTTGGACGGCGATGTTATCCGTGATCATCGGTGTTGTGCTGGCCTCGGCTTTTTCCGCGATACTGGTGTATGCCACGGAACTTGTGCCCGGCAAAGTGGGAATGATAGCCGGCCTCTTCTTCGGCTTTGCCTTTGGCATGGGCGGCCTGGGCTCGGCGCTCCTGGGAAAACTGGCCGATATGACAAGCGTTGGCTACGTGTTCAGCATTTGCGCATTTCTGCCTTTGCTCGGCATCATTACCGGCTTCCTCCCGGATATCGAAAGGAAAAAGCGGGCGCCGCGATAATTAATTGTTGTTCCAGTAAATTTTCAGGTTGTGCGTGGACCTTCCCGCAGCGATGATGTCGGTCTTTCCATCTCCATTTAGATCCGCAACCTGCAGATCTTCGCAAGCCATTCCGTTTTTATCGATCCATTCGGTTGACCATCCTCCGTTGTTCTTTGAATACAATTTGATGCCGAAGTTGCCGTCTTTGTCGGGATTGCGCCAACCGGCAACTATCTGCTGCTGCCCATTGCCCAAAAAATCTGCGATTCCCAGTGCATGTCCCTCTTTCAGGGTGCTGTCTAAAAC
>CBIGXK010000422.1:0-3012 GCA_966193805.1 uncultured bacterium
GCCTTGCTACAAATGAAACGTTGAACCGCGTGGGCAAGTCCTCATTGCCGATTGCCGTCTTCCCTCTTACGATTCCGCATCAAACCTGTCCACCGTTTCGATTCCCGGCAGGCGTTTCAGCCTTTCCACCAGGTCGTCGAGCTCTTCCTTATCGTGAACGTAAATTTTGACGTTCCCGTAGAAAAGCCCCTCTTTCGCCTCGATGGTCATGGCATTGATATTCATCCTCATTTCGCCCGAAATGAGATTTGTTATTTTGTGTATAACGCCCACATCGTCCAATCCCACGATTTTTAAGCCGGTAAGGAACGAAATCTCCTTGTTCCGGGCCCATTTGGTTTTCACTACCCTGTGCCCATAATTGGCCATGAGCTTGGCGGCGTTGGGGCCGTTGGTGCGGTGGATGGTGAGTCCCTTGCCGGTGGTTACGAATCCAAATACGTCATCGCCGGGGATAGGCTTGCAGCAGTTGGCGAGGTTATAAACGATACGGTCGCTGCTTTCGCCGAAGATGATGAGCTCCGCATCTTTTTTTGACGGTGCATGTGTTTCGGGTTTGGGCTCGGCCGCCACCTTCACGGGCTTGGGCACTTCGAGCCTGTCGCCGAATACCTGGAACTCCGACAGCTCTTTCAGGTCGATCGTTTTGATGGCCACCTGGTAGAAGAGGTCGAGAGATGAATTGAGCTTGTAAAAACTGGCTAGCACCTCAACGTTGTGCTGGTTGTATGCCGCGCCCATGTTTTCCAGCTTACGCTGAACGGTGTATTTTCCTTCATCGGCCACGCGCCGCTTTTCTTCCTTGAGGGCATCCTTGATCTTCGTTTTCGCTTTGGCCGTCACCACCAGGTTGAGCCAATCCTCACTGGGTTTTTGTTTTTGCGAGGTGATGATCTCTATCTGGTCGCCGCTATGCAGTTTATGGCTGATGGGCACAAGCTTGTGGTTCACTTTTGCGCCGATGCACTGGCTGCCCACGGCACTGTGAATGGAGAATGCGAAGTCGAGCGCCGACGATCCCATGGGCAGCATCTTTACGTCGCCCTTTGGGGTGTACACATAAATTTCTTCGGTGAGGAAACTGGTCTTGAAATCCTGCAGGAAGTCTATTGAGTCGGTATCCTGTGCGCTGATCACCTCCCTGATTTGCTGGAACCAGTTTTCGAAGCGGCTGTCGTCGCCCCCGCCTTCTTTGTATTTCCAGTGTGCGGCGAGTCCCTTTTCAGCGATCTCGTTCATGCGCTTGGTGCGTATCTGCACCTCCACCCATTTTCCCTGCGGGCCCATTACGGTGGTATGCAGGGCCTCATAACCATTGGCCTTTGGATTGCTGAGCCAGTCGCGAAGCCTTTCGGGTGCGGGCGTATATTCATCGGTAATGAAAGAATATACTTTCCAGCAGTCTTCTTTTTCCCTTTCGGGTGGAGAATTGAGGATGACGCGAATGGCGAACAGGTCGTACACCTCTTCAAATTCGACTCCCTTCTTCCTGATCTTGTTCCAGATGGAGTGAATGCTTTTTGGCCGGCCGTAGAGCTCAAAATTGAACCCGTGCCGTTCGAGCTTTTCGCGGATCGGGCGTATGAATTCGTTGATGTAGCGCGAGCGTTCGCGTTTGGTTTCGGCAAGTTTTTTTGCGATCTCCCGGTAGGCCTCGGGTTCGAGGTATTTCATCGCAAGGTCCTCCATCTCCGTTTTCATGGTGTAGAGGCCCATGCGGTGCGACAGCGGTGCATAAACGTAAACCGTTTCCGAGGAAATCTTCAATTGCTTTTCGCGCTTCATGCTGTCGAGCGTGCGCATGTTGTGCAGGCGGTCGGACAGCTTTATCAGGATCACGCGGGGATCGTCGGTAAGGGTGAGGAGTATCTTTTTGAAGTTTTCTGCCTGTTGCGAGGCGCTCACATCGATCACGTTTGAAATTTTCGTGAGTCCGTCAACGATGCGCGCGATCTCGGAACCGAAGTTCTTTTCGATGTCTTCGAGTGTTACGTCAGTATCTTCTACCGGGTCGTGCAGCAGGCAGCAGATGGTGGAGCGGACCCCGAGGCCGATCTCTTCCACGCATATGCGTGCCACGGCCAGGGGATGAAGGATATAGGGTTCACCGCTTTTGCGCCGCATGGTTTTATGGGCATCCGCCGCCATTTCGAAGGCAGAGCGGATGAGTTCCTTATCACCGGGTTTTAATTTGGGCTTGAGTGAGCGGAGCAATGCGCGGTATTCCCTGATAATTAATTTCTTCTCCTGGTCCTGGGTAAGGTTGTATTTCGGAAGCGCTGCTACAGTTTCCATTTACACGAATTTACGATAAATTGGATGGTTTTAGATAATCCTGTAATTTTGCACCCCCTATGAAATTTAAAGGCGGATGTGGCGAAATTGGTAGACGCACTAGACTTAGGATCTAGCGCCGCGAGGCATGGGGGTTCGAGTCCCTCCATCCGCACTATTAAGTTAAAAGTGGCCTTCACTTTTAACTTTTTAACTTTTAAGATTTAACTTTTTATGGCAACAATCAGCAGGGAGAATATCGGCGTTTTGAACGACAGGATCACCGTAAAGGTGAACAAGGAAGATTACCTGTCTTCGTTTGAAAAGACATTGAAGAGTTACAGCAAGACGGCGAACATTCCCGGCTTCAGAAAAGGCATGGTGCCCACCGGCATCATCAGGAAAATGCACGGCCAGGCAGTGTTCACCGACGAGGTGCTGCGGTCGGTGGAGAGGGAGCTCACCAGGTATATGGACGATGAAAAGCTTGACATTTTTGCGCAGCCGTTGCCTGTTCCCGAAAACGATCCGTCGACCCTCGATGTGAACAATCCCACAGAATACAGTTTCGGGTTTGAAGTGGGCCTGAAGCCCGAGTTTTCTCTTCCCGATGTTACTGCGATCAAAGTGCCGCTGTACAAGGTGCAGGTGACCGATGAAATGGTGAACCAGCAGGTGGAAAGAATGCAGAAGGGTTATGGCAAGAAGAAAGATGCTGAGGGTGGCGACGAAGACGAC
>CBIGXK010000423.1:0-3005 GCA_966193805.1 uncultured bacterium
TCGGCAAAACTCTTAAATCCTTTAATTTCCAGGCTCTTTAATCTCACAGTTTGCTTTTAATTTAGGTAAGCAGACAAATATATAAGAATTGCATTCCGAAAGTAGTGCCTGCGGCGATACCGAGGGCCATAATTGTGCACGAGTTATACACAGAGGGAAAGGTGAGAGGGGAGAGGGGAATTTTTTTATTTAGTTTGATTACTGCCTGTAGAATTGTTTGTCTATTCATTCATTGTCTCACATCGGCGCGAAACTTTGCCCTTTGCCTTTTGCCGTCTCACGGCCTCCTCAACCTTATGCTCGCATTCTGTTTCAGGCTCGCCGAAAGATACAGCTCATATCGCCGTTGCCGGTCGCTGATGACCATAAGCGCCGTGTTGGGCGGATATTTTCCGAGATTATCGGCGAACATACTCAACTCATTCACGGCAACACCGGAGTCGAGTCCGATGTAAATATTCAACGCGCGCGATGAAAGCCCTCTCTTCACCAGAATGGGCTTTTTGTTCAGGAACACGCTGATGGTGTCATCATCTATGTCGCCATTGTCATAAAAGCTTACCAGTATCGAATCGTCGTACACCACGATATCTTTCTCATAGATCGATTTGCGGCTCGCAAATTCCGCTGAAAGTTCGCGATTGTCGATGCTGTCCCTGCTGGCGGCGCTGTTGGCAGACGCATAAGAGGCCACCTCAACATCTTCCCTGTTCGGCGCCCAGAATTTTTTTCCTGCAATGGTATTCCGAAGGGCGCTGTCGAGGCTTGTGTCGTTTTGATCGAGCGTCATGTTTACAGTGAGCTGCGGGCAGGTGTACTGATATTTCGGATCGGCATAAAACATTCCCCTGAGCGTGCTCTTTACTTTCGACACCATCAAAGTGCCCTGGAAACGCATCGGGCACTCGATGCCATTGCGTGTGTCGGAGGCATAGAAGGTTAGCGGCAGGTTGTCGATGTTCACCTGGCGCGTTTGCGGATCGTACGTGCCCCTGATGAAAAAACTCTGGTAGGTGTCCTTAAAATAATAGCCGAAGATCCCTTCGATATCGGTGCCCTTTTGCTTGAGCTGCAATTCGGTGAGGTAGTTGCTCGCGTTGCCCCGAACCACCACGTCGGCTCTTCCATACCACGATCCTTTTACCGTCTGCGATTGCGCAATATTTACGCTGCAGGCAATCAACAGGATCAGGAATGTTCTCCAGTTCATTTAATATATTTTTTCATTTCACGCTGTGTATCCCGCTGCTTGATGGTTTCGCGCTTGTCGTACAATTTTTTTCCTTTTCCGAGGCCTATTTCGACTTTTGCGAGGCCCTTCTCGGAAAAAAATATTTTCAAAGGAACGACAGTTACGCCTTTCTCCTTTATTTTACCCTCAATCTTTTTTATTTCTCTTTTGTTCAGGAGCAGCTTTCTTTCCCGCAGCGGTTCATGGTTGGCGGAGGTGCCGTGGCTGTATTCCGCGATGTGCAGGCTTTTAATGTACACTTCTCCTTTATGAATGTAGCAGTAGCTGTCGTTGAAGCTGGCCCTTCCGGCGCGCAGCGATTTCACTTCGGTGCCGGTGAGCACCATGCCCGCCTCGAATTTATCTTCGATGAAATACTCGTAAAAAGCCTGCCTGTTGCGAATTTCAGCCATGTGAGGGAGGATGGATTGTGAGATGAGCTTCAATGGGCAATGGGCAATGGGCAATGGGGAGTGGGTAGCGGGTAGTGGGGAGTAAGCAATATTTTGCCTTTTTATTTCCTGAAGTGATTATTTGCATTGAAAATTTGTTTGTAACCTCTGCGGGCATAGCTGCAAAATTCTTAAACGTGTTTCTCATCATCTCCCTACTACCCGCTACCCACTCCCTATTGCCTGAAATGCCTCAACAACACCGCCAGTTTCGATTTGAGTTCCTTGCGGTCAACGATGAAGTCGAGGAAGCCGTGATCGAGGAGGAACTCGCTTCTCTGGAACCCTTCGGGAAGATCTTTCTTGATGGTTTCGCGGATCACGCGCGGGCCGGCAAACCCGATGAGCGCGCCTGGTTCCGCAATGTTCAGGTCGCCAAGCATGCCGAACGAAGCGGAAATACCGCCGAAAGACGGATCGGTGAGCAGTGATATGTAGGGAATTTTCGCGTCGGTAAGCTGCGACAACTTTCCGGAAACTTTCGCGAGCTGCATCAGCGAAAATGCGCTTTCCATCATTCTTGCGCCGCCCGATTTGCAAATGATCAGCAGTGGCAGCTTATGCTCCAGGCAATAGTCTATCGCCCTCGAAATCCTTTCTCCCATCACGCTGCCCAGTGAGCCGCCAATGAATTCAAAATCCATGCAGCCGGTAACTAACTGCTCGCCCTCGATCTTTCCCACGCCGATCCTTATCGAATCGGTGATGTCGGTCTTTGCCCAGGTTTCTTCGAGCCGCTGGCCGTACGATTTGAGATCGGTGAACTGCAGAAAATCGCGCGAGCGGATATTTTCAAACATCACCTCGTATTCGTTACCGTCAAAAATTATCTCAAAGTACTCGGAGCTGCCAATGCGGTGATGGTAATTGCACTTCGGACAAACAAAAAGATTTTCGCGCAATTCTGTGACGGTGCAAATGAATCCGCATTCAGGACATTTGCTCCATAAGCCTTCGGGAGTTTCTTTTTTATCGGCGGTGCTGGTGAGTATGCCCTTCTTGATGCGCTTGAACCAACTACTCCTTGTTTCTTCTGATTTACCTTCTTCCCCTGCGAGGTTGGCTTCGAAATCCTCCTCTTGTCTCATTAAGTAGATTTTGCGGGCTAAGATAGGGAAAAATGGAGCGTCAATCGTGAATGGTCAGTGATGAAACGTAAAAGAGCCGCTCGTTTAACGTTTGACATTTGGCCTTCAACCCGTAATTTTGCACAACCAATAATTACTTCATGAACTGGTCTGACTTCTTCACATCTTCCGTAGGCAAGAAATTCGTAATGGCGCTAACCGGGCTTTTTCTTATCAGCTTCCTCATCATACATG
>CBIGXK010000424.1:0-2993 GCA_966193805.1 uncultured bacterium
CGTTGCAGCCAGGAAATAACGCTCCGCGTTTTGAATTGGACGTTTGCATTGTATTATTACAGACAGTCTGCCCATCTAACCGATGACATCTTCGGCAAAGTCATACAAAGCATCTACTGGCAGATGAAGCACGTTTATGATAATATTCATTTTTCCAGGATTGCGGTGAGGAACAATCATGCCATTACAGAAACGCTGGGCCTTTTCATTACTGGCTTATTGTTTCCATTTTTGCCGGGAGCACACCACTGGAAACAAAAGGGCAAAAAATGGTTTGAAAAAGAAATCGCCTACCAGGTATATCCCGATGGAACTTTTCTCCAATTTTCCATGAACTATCACCGCGTGGTGATCCAATTGTTGACCTGGGCAATACGGCTCGCAGAGGTTAATAAGATAGCTCTTGATCCTGTGGTGCGAGAACGCGCTGTCGCCTCGGTTGGTTTCCTGCACAATTGCATGAACGAGGAAAATGGCAGCCTGCCTAATTATGGAGCAAACGACGGCGCCCTTTTTTTTCCGCTTAACGATGTGGACTTTAGGGATTACCGTCCGCAACTCCACGCTCTGGCTGCCGTGTTGAAGATGGGCGCGATCGACAAATGCAATGAAGACCAACACTGGTATGGCATTGCGGAAGCAAGCGACAAATTGTTGCAGCAGCAACAAGGAATTATTGCATTTCCGGTGGGCGGTTATTACCTGTTACGCGAAAGGGACACATTCAGTTTTATCAGGTGCGGGCGTTATAAGGATCGCCCGTTGCAAGCCGATAATCTTCATCTTGACCTGTGGATCGGCGAGCAGAATGTGCTGCGGGACGGCGGAAGCTATAAGTATAACACGGAAGAAAGCCTGCAGAAATATTTTCACGGCACAGCGTCGCACTATACGGTCATGCTGGATAACCAGGATCAGATGCAGAAGGGCAGGAGGTTTATCTGGTATTATTGGACACAAGCTGTAGAGGCGGGCTGGAGAGAATATGAAAGCTATTACGAATTCAAGGGAGTGATTCAGGCATTCCGGCACGTGGGAAAAGGCATTGTTCACAAGCGCACAGTGCGTAAATATAAGGCTCGGTGGAAATGGCAGGTTACGGATGAGATTGTTCATTCAAATGGTTATGAGGTGCAGCAGTTGTGGCACCCCGCCGTTGCAGAGAGTATGCGGGTTGATTTCACCGCGTGTGACGTAAGAGAAATTCCGATAGAAAAGAAAATAATGAAGGGATGGTATTCGCCGAAGTATGGCATGAAGGAAGAGGCGGACACGCTGGTGTTTTCGTCGAATATCAACGGGATTACAACGACCATCGAAGTTAAAAATGCCAGTTAATTGAACATTTTAATTCTGCATCAGTATTTTTTGGAAGAAGGCGATTCGGGCGGATCACGATGGAACGAAATGGCGAAAACATGGAACGGCCTCGGGAATGATATCACCGTCATAGCAGGGATGATCCATGCGAACAAGCAGGAAAAGCGGTCGGAATACAAGGGCAAATACTTCAAATTCAAAACGCAGGGTTCTGTAAAAGTGTGGCGCTGTCATGTTTCGGAAGCCTATAACAGGAATTTTGCCGGCAGGTTGTGGGCCTACTTTTGCTTCATGTTTTCTTCGATGTGGGCAGGACTTTTTAAGGTGAAAGGAAGGTATGATCTGATAGTTGTTACATCCCCTCCCTTGTTTGTTGGTTTAAGCGGCTATATCATTTCGCGCTTAAGAAGAATTCCAATGGTGTTTGAGGTGAGGGATTTGTGGCCTGAGTCGGCAGTTGAAACCGGCATTTTAAAAAACCGGGTGATAATCAGGATGGCGTACCGGGTGGAAGCCTTTATTTATAAGAAAGCCAGGCTCATTAATGTGCTTACACCCGCCTTCCGGGAAACATTGATCACAAAAAACAGGGTGCCTGCCGATAAAATAATATTTGTTCCCAACGCTGCCGACTTTAGTCTTACGGAAAAATTGCTCCGGGAATTTGATTACGGCCGGTTTCGCAGGGAGCAGGGGCTGGAGGGGAAGCTGGTTTTTATCTACGTGGGCGCACACGGCGTGTCGAACCACCTTATCCAGGTGATCGAAGCCGCAGAATTGCTGAGAGACAGGCCCGTATTGTTTTTGCTGATCGGTGACGGCATGCAGAAAAAGATGCTGCAGAAGGAAGCCGTGGCCCGCGGGTTGAACAATGTTCGGTTTGAAGAGTCGGTACCCAAAGAAGAGGTGTTCAGGTTTATCCTGGCTTCCGATGTGGGCATGTCTGTTCTGAAAAAGACAAACAACTTTAAGACGGTATATTCGAACAAGACTTTTGATTATATGAGTTGCAAGAGGCCCATACTCATGGCGATCGACGGCATATCGCGCCAATTGGTGGCAGATGCAGGCGCCGGATTTTATGTGGAGCCGGAAAATAGTCACGACTATGTTAAGGTGGTGGATCATTATCTTCACCATCCGGAAGTGATGAAGAAGCAGGGAGAAAGCGGTTACAGGTATGCAAAGGATAACTTTGACCGGACAGCTTTGGCAGAAAGATATCTGGCACATATTCAAAAAGTGGCGAAGCACCGCGTTGCAGAACAGAAAATGAAAGTTGAACCCTATTTGAAATCGTAAATTGTTGCGTGTGTACAGATCGTTCCTGAAATCTTTGCTCGACTATGTTTTGTCGCTGCTTGGCTTGCTGGTACTGTTGCCGGTGCTACTGGCAGCAGCTTCGTTACTGGCAGTGGCCATCAGGGGCATTCCCTTTTACTTTCAGAAAAGACCTGGGAAAAACAGGAAGTTATTTTGGGTCATTAAGCTGAAGACGATGAGGGACAGGAAGAATGAGAACGGAGAATTGCTGCCGGATGCCGAACGTTTGACGCCGTTGGGGAAGTTTATCCGGAAAACGTCGCTGGACGAGGTTCCGCAATTGCTGAACGTGATTTTGGGCGACATGAGTCTTGTAGGTCCGCGCCCGCTTTTGCCCGAGTACCTCTCCC
>CBIGXK010000425.1:0-2989 GCA_966193805.1 uncultured bacterium
CCCGTCGAAATTTCCCACAAAGTATTGCATGGAAGGTCCTCCTTTTGGTCCACCCGTAGAAAGCACCAGCACCCATTTCATGTTGTCGTCGCTGCCATCTACAGGAAGCCTGATCAGAAATGGACATTCCCATACATTCTTCGCATATCCTTCCGGCCCAAAGTCACTCAGGTGTGTCCAATCTTTCAGATCCGAAGATCTGTAAAAGCTTATTTTATGCTCCGTTGGCAGCGCCACCGTCATCAACCAATACTTTCCCTTTTCATACCAGAACACCGAGGGATCCCTGAAGTCTTTTTTGTTCAGGTCTATAACAGGATTTTTATCGTAAAAGGTAAACGTTCTGCCCGTATCGTTGCTGTAACTGATGTACTGCTTTTCTTTCCGCAAACTGTGGTTGCCGGTGAATATGGCGATCATGCATCCTTCCGCTTTGCAGAGGCCGCTGGAATTATTATGATCCCACACTGCCGAGCCGGAAAAAATGGAAATGGTATCCGGCGTTACAATTTCCTCCATCGCAACGGGCAGGTGTCGCCAATGCAGCAGATCCTTGCTGGTAGCGTGGCCCCAGCTCATGTGCCCCCACTTGTTTTCGAAGGGATTGTACTGGTGATATAAATGATAGGTGCCGTCAATATACAGCAACCCGTTCGGGTCATTCGTCCAGTTCTTCAATGGCGTGAAGTGATACACCGGCCGCCATTGCGGTGTGGGAACGGTGTCTGTTTGTCCGAACGAGGGAAATAATACATGCGCCAGGAACAATACGGCAATGAATCGCTTTATCATAATCAATTAGTATTCGCTAGGCATTCGCGAGCGCCCTGTCGAGATGTACATACCCTCCGTCAACATGTATGATCTGGCCCGTGGTATGACTCGACTGGTCGGACAGGAGAAAACAAGCCATACTGGCAATTTCCGCGGTGGTCGTCATCCTGTTTTCGAGCGGAATGTTTGCCGTTATCTTCTTCTTCATCTCTTCGGCGTTGTCAAAGTTTTCTATCCAGTTGGCATATTGCGGTGTCCAGCACTCGGCCACTACAATAGCATTTACACGAATGCGGTATTTCAGCAGTTCCACTGCCCACTCACGGGTCAAAGCATTCCTCCCCCCATTGGCAGCGGCATATCCCGACGTATTGCCCTGACCGGTTTCTCCGGTCTTCGACGAAATATTAACGATGGGCCCGCTTACTTTTTTTAGTTCCGGAAGCGCGTAATGAACCACCAAATAATAATGTACAAGGTTACGATGCAGGCTCAGCACGAATTTTTCGTAGTCGCCATTTTCCAGGCCCACGCCATCATTATACCCGGCATTGTTCACCACCCCGTCAATACGGTTAAACCGGTCGATCACCTGCTGTACGGCGCCCTTGCAGGCCGGTGCATCATTCAACTCGGCCACTACATGTTCGGCGGTCAAGCCTTCTTTTTTTAAGTCCGCCACCAACCGCTCATTGTCTTGTTGATTACGACCGAATATCACAGGCACTGCGCCTTCGGCAGCGAGCATCCGCACGATGCCTTCTCCTATTCCCTTGGCCCCGCCTGTTACGATGATAATTTTACCTTGCAGATGTAGATCCATTGTTACGGGTTAATTGTTGTTTTATAAGCTCACGCCTCTCTTCCACGGTATGAAATCATCTTGTCCCAGTTGTACCGCTTTCGGAATCACTTCGCCGCTGGCCGCCCTGATGCAATACTCCAGGATTTGTTCGCCCATTTGCTGCAAACTTACTTCGCCAGTAACCACACTGCCGCAATCGATGTCAATAATGTCGCCCATTCTGCGCGCCAGCGCCGTGTTGGTTGCCAGCTTGACAGTGGGCGCAACGGCATTGCCGGTAGGTGTGCCCAATCCCGTCGTAAACAATATAAGCGTGGCTCCGCTCGCGGCCTTTCCTGTGGTGGCTTCAACATCGTTGCCCGGCGTGCATACGAGATGCAATCCGGGCTTTGTTGCCGGCTCCGTATAATCCAATACATCTGCAATTGGCGCCGTTCCCCCTTTCCGGGCCGCACCCGCCGATTTGATGGCATCGGTGATGAGCCCATCCCTGATATTGCCCGGCGAAGGGTTCATATAGAAGCCACTCCCCACCGACCGTGCCTGCTGATCATAGGCTTTCATCAATGTGGTGAATTTTTCTGCGGCCTCATAAGTATCGCATCTGTCCACCAGTTCCTGCTCAACTCCGTACAGTTCCGGAAATTCTGCGAGCAGTACCTGTCCGCCGAGCGCCACCACCAGGTCTGAACATACACCTACCGACGGGTTGGCGGAGATCCCTGAAAAACCATCACTGCCGCCGCATTTGACGCCGATGCTTAATTTGCTTAGCGGCTGCGGCGTTCTTTCAATTTTATTTGCTTCGATCAAACCCTCGAATGTTTGTTTGATAGCGTCCACGATCATTACCTCCTCACTTTTCGATTGCTGCTGTTCAAAAATCAACAACGGTTTATCGAAAGATGGGTTTCGTGCAAAGATGTGTTGTTTCAGCCCATCTGTTTGAAGATGCTGACAACCGAGGCTCAACACGGTAACACCTGCAACGTTGGGATGATCCGCATACGCAGCAAGCAATTTACCCAGCACTTCGCTGTCCTGCCTCGTGCCACCGCAGCCCCCAATGTGGTTCAGGAACTTAAGGCCGTCTATATTTTTGAACAGCCTGTCTTTCACTTCAACATGCTCTTCGCTCAGCAGCGATTCCGGCGACATCGAGCCAATGTTTTTTGTATCGGCAATTGCACTGACGATCTTGTTAACGGCTTTCCGGTATTTGTGGGAAGGCGCATATCCCAACTGGTGCATCATTGCGTCCTTTATGTAATCGAGGTTGCGGTTCTCGCAAAACACGGTGGGAATAAATAACCAGTAATTGGCGGTGCCCACCCTCCCGTCTGAACGCAGATAACCGTTGAACGTCCTGTCTTTCCACTTGCTCACGTCGGGCGGCGCCCATTCATATTG
>CBIGXK010000426.1:0-2980 GCA_966193805.1 uncultured bacterium
GTACCAGCGTTTTTTCGGCATATCCCGCTATGCCTCTCGACAGCATCGAGTAAGGGGTTCGCTGCTGACCATAGCTGCGTGCCGCTTCCATGATGCCGGGTATTTGCCGGGTGAGCAGCGGCGCTATCGCCTCGGGGGTATTATCGCGCGGCGACAACCCGGTTCCGCCCGTAAAGATGACGAGGTCATATTCTGCGGATATGAATTCTTTTAATTTTTCGCGGATGGCTGCAATCTCATCCGGTATAATAACATATGATTCCGTAGCGATCCTGTTTGATTGTAGCCTGTTGATAATTGCTTTCCCTGCTTTGTCTTCCTTCTTTCCTGCCGAAACGCTATCAGAACAAACCACCACCGCGCATTTAATTATGCCCGGCAGATCGTTGTAAGAACTTTTACCGCCCTGCTTATTCAACAACCGGATATTCCGTATTTCGATCCCTTTGTCAACGGGTTTGAGCATGTCGTACATGGTGAGCGCAACAATGGATGCACCATGCATGGCCTCTACCTCCACTCCTGTTTTGTAGATGGTATGCACTTCTACGGAAATGCTGATGGTGAGCGATTCAATGGTATAGGTGATGGCCGCAAACTCAACAGGCAGCGGATGGCAGTCGGGAATTACATCGCTTGTTTTTTTGATGGCCAGCAGTCCTGCGGCCCTGCCGAATTCGAATACGTCGCCTTTTGGAATTCGCCGTTCTTTAATGGCTTCGATCGTTTCCTGCTTTGAAACCACCAGCTCTGCCGTTGCCACTGCTTTGCGAAGGGTATTGCTCTTGTGTGTAATGTTGACCATCTTCAGGTGTTTATCTTCCAATCGAACGATTCATCCTCGAATAATTGCTTTCCCCATATCGGCAGTTCGGCTTTCAATCGTTCCACTATTTCATTGCACGCGTCAATTGCAGGCTTGCGGTGAGCCGAAGAAGTGAAAACGAACAAACACATAGACCCCGCTTTTACCGTTCCGAGGCTATGGTGGACATGCATGCAGATCAGAGGATATTTTCGAAAGATGTCTTCACGAATGGCGTGCATCTTTTCGAGCGCCATCTCCCGGTATGCGGTGTATTGGATGGCCTGAACCGTTTTGCCGTTCAATTCATCTGCCCGTACCTGCCCGATAAAAATGCTATGGCCGCCTATGCCCGTTTTCGACTGGTGAGCAGCCAGGCTGTCGGCAACGAACGCAGCGGTAATTTCACCTTCCACAAATATGTCTTTCATTTTGCTCATCATTTTTTGCTACCCGCCGGAAAAAGGAGGTAAAAAAGCAACCGTATTACCATCCGAAAGAGTAGTATTGTCGTGAACAATATCTTTATTCACTGCAATCACGTAGGGCTTGCCGATCATTTCGGGGTAGATCTGCTCCAGCCTCTCCTGCAGGCTGTTGGTGTCTTTGATGTTTTCCAGCAGCAGTTCTTTCGTTCCTGCCATTGATTCCAGTTGCGCGAAAAATATCACCCTCACTTTCATATCCGCTGTTTACGATTGTTTACGGTTAAATCAATAATAATTTGACGGAGGCCGCCGCCAGTACACAGGCCAGGATCATCTTCATCGCCTTCTGTGGAAACTTAAATGCTCCGAGCCACGCCCCCAGGAGCGCTCCCGTAAGCACGGCTGCCGTTAAACCGAGCATTTCACCGCTTAAGGTAATGCCGCTCATCATCTGCCCCATCAATCCCGCAATGGAATTTACAAAAATAAACAAGGCGCTGATCGCAGCGGTTTGCTTCTGATCGGTCCATCTTAGAAAAAGTATTACGGGGGAAAGTAAAATGCCGCCGCCAATTCCGATCACCCCCGAAAGAAACCCTATCGAGCCACCTATCAGCAGGGAAAAAGGAATGGATGGCTGCCTATCTTCCTTAACCTGTATGTCGGGCATAAACAGGAACCTGGCCACGGGAATGAGCAAAAGCGTGCCAAGTATCTTTTTGTACAAATTATCGTCGAGGTGGGTCATTCCGCCCAGGAACGACATGGGAATGGAAGCCAGCGCCAGCGGCAGAAATATCCTTATCCGGAAATGATTGCCGCGTAAAAAATAAACGAATGAGATGAGCGACACAACCAGGTTAAGCATAAGCGCCGTGGGGCGCATTACCACAGGTGCAAAACCGAATAATGCCATCAGCGCCAGGTAGCCGCTAGCGCCGCCATGGCCAACAGAAGCGTAGATAAAGGCAACAAAAAATACCAGCGCTAAAAATATAATGAGATGTTCCATGACAGTTAAACAGGCAACAAATGTATCTCTACAAGTTCGCCTTCCTGTATTTCGGTTGTTTCTTCGGATACGTTAATAAGACAATTTGCCTGCGCAAAGGAACTCATTCTGTACGATTCCTGTGCATGGAGCATCTCTGCCGTTCCATTATTGAACCGGGCCTTCAGAAAGTGTGTTAGTCCGGCAGCTTTCGCATAGCTTTTCGAAACCGGCGCATGCGTTACCTCCATCAATCCTTTCCTTGCCGTCAATATTTCGATGGCGGGCACCACATATTCAAAAAAGCAGGTCAGTACAGAAGAAGGATTTCCCGGCAGTCCAAACACCGGTTTATTGTTCCATGTTCCATAATAAAGCGGTTTGCCGGGTTTTTGCTTCACCTTGTGAAAATGTTGCTCTACGCCGGCTTCGGTCACGGCGCCAAGCACAAAATCATACTTGCCCACGCTTATGCCGCCGGTCAGCAAAACCATATCGAATGCCTGCAAATCTTTTTGAAGCTGCACGTTTAAGGCCCCCGGATCGTCGGTAACACGGGCCACATTTATTTGTTCAACGCCCAGTCGTTTGAGCGCTGCGGTAAGTGCATAGGAATTTGACTCGAACACCTTTCCATAGGAAATTGATTGACCGGGCGCTACCAGCTCATTTCCTGTGACAATTATCGCTACGGACGGCTGTGCGTATATTTTTACGTTGTTAATGCCGGCGCCTGCCAGGAAGCCTATGGCCCCT
>CBIGXK010000427.1:0-2970 GCA_966193805.1 uncultured bacterium
CGCTGGTTATCCTGGTTTCCTTGTGTGTGGCGGCGTCCATCACGTACAAATCATTGTTCTTCGTGTAGGCAACGTATTTTTTATCGGGAGAGAAGGTGATGTTCTTTGCAGGCGTTTCTGTGATGGCCGGAGGCTCGGTGTCGTCATGAATATATACCGATGCTTTACCGGTAAGGGCATTTACCGACATTTCGGTTGTACGGCCCCGTTCGTCGGTAACTACCTGGATGTAATTGTCATCATCTATCCAGCCGCCGATTTCCGGTAATGGCTTGAAAATGGAGCCGGGAAATTGGCCACCGAAGATCTGGTTGAACGTGAAAGTTTTTTTCTGTGCGAATGTGGTGACCGGTAAGATAATGATCAGTAAGGCTGGCAAAAAGTTCTTCATGTAGGTGCTTATGATTCGATGATAAAACTACTTTACTTCCTGCATCTCCACCAACCTTCTGTACGTTCCACCGACCGCTAATAATTCTTCGTGATTGCCGCGTTCCACTATTTTTCCTTTTTGAAGTACGATAATTTCATCGGCATGGCGGATGGTGCTCAGGCGGTGAGCGATGACGATGCTGGTTCTGTTCTGCATCATTTTATTGATGGCATCCTGCACGAGGCGCTCGCTTTCCGTGTCGAGAGAAGACGTTGCTTCATCCAGGATGAGGATAGGAGGATTTTTTAGAATCGCGCGGGCGATGGTTACGCGTTGGCGCTCGCCGCCCGATAATTTTGAGCCGCGGTCGCCGATGTTCGTTTCATAGCCTTCTTCTTTATTCACGATGAAGTCGTGCGCATTGGCGATGTGTGCGGCATCTTCCACCTGCTGGTCGGTGGCGCTGGGATTACTGAGCCTGATATTGGAGGCGATGGTATCGTTGAACAGTATCGGTTCCTGCGTAACGATGCCCATTTTGCTACGCAGCGAATGAAGGGAATATTGGTTGATGTTGACGCCATCTATCAGCAGTTCGCCGGATGTAACGTCGTGAAAGCGCGGCACCAGGTCGGCGAGTGTTGACTTCCCCGCACCTGACGATCCTACGAGGGCAATGGTTTTGCCTTTCGGAATGCGCAGGTTGATGTTGTCCAGGATCACCACGTCGTCGTACGCGAAGGTTACGTTCTTAAATTCTATGCAGTCGTTGAACGTTTCGAGCTGCACGGGGTTTTCGATCTCGTTCACCTTCACGGGTGCCTGGATGATCTCTTCAATTCGTTTGATGGCAGAGCTGCCTCTTTGTGCGTTGTAAAAAGAAGTGGACAGCGCTTTTGCGGGGTTGATGATCTGGGTAAAAAAGATGATGTAGGTGATGAAGGTATCGGGTGTGATGCCGCTTCCGGAAAATACCAGCCGCCCGCCGAAATACAGGACGCAGCACAGCACCATTACGCCGAGAAATTCGGAAAGGGGCGAGGCCAGGTCTTTCCTGAACATCATCCGGTTGCGGATGTGCGTGAGTGTTTCGTTGCTGCGAAAGAATTTCGACCGCAGCAGTTTTTCTGCGGTAAAGGCCTTGATGACTCTTAGACCTCCCAGTGTTTCGTCGAGTATGGACATCAGCGTGCCCATTTCTTCCTGCGACTGGGTGGACTGCTTGCGGAGGGAGCGGCTCACGCGGCCGATAACGAAACCTGTTAGCGGCAAGAGTACGAGCAGGAACAGGGAGAGCTGTGGGCTCAGGAAAATGAGGGTAAAGAGGATGATGAGGATGGTGAGGGGGTCCCTGATGATGCCTTCCATCGTGCTCACCACGCTCCATTCAATTTCGTTGGCGTCGTTGCTCATGCGGCTGTTGATGTCGCCCTTTCGCTGTTCAGTGAAGTAGCCGATGGGCAGGTCGAGGATCTTTGCGTAGAGGTCGGCCCGCAGCCTTTGCATCACGCGGTTGCGCAGCGGACCGAGTACGCGGTAGGAGAGGTATAGAAATATGTTTTTGAGGAAGATGGCGATGATGATGGTGATACAGATGGCGCCCAGGGCGTAAATCTCGTTGTGTTCGCGGATGAGGGTAGAGATGTAGTATTTCATCGAGTTCATGACACCTTCCGCCGAGAAGGTGAACCCGGGTTGTGCCGCTACGAGTTTCTCTTTTCCGAAGAGCAGTTGGAGGAAGGGTGCGAGCATGGCGAGAGAGAAGAGGGAGAAGACCACTGAAAGGAGGTTGAATAGGATATAGAGCCCGATTTTGCCTTTCTGATCGCTGAGGTATTTCAGAATTGTCGAAAAACGTTTCATGCGCGGCAAAGATAGGTGAAAGGAGACGGGAGACGGGAGATGGAAGACGGGAGACGGGACCATCCCCTCCAGAGGGGGTGCCGTCATATCCCCCGCTGGCGGGGGTGGCGCGAAGCGCCGGGGGTGGACAGCGACGGTAAACGGCAAAGGGCAAAGTTCCCCGTATCTTTGCCCCATGCAGGAAGGAAAACGGCAAAAACAAATCGCGGGTTTGCTTTTCGAGGAGCTGAGCCACATTTTTCAGAAACTAAACCTCAACATGATCGACGGCGGCATGGTGTCGATCAGTTCCGTAAAGGTAACGCCCGATCTGCTCGAAGCGCGGATATACCTGAGCCTCTTCCAGGTAAAAGACCAGGCCGAAGCGCTGAAGAAGATCCAGGACCGCTCGTGGGAAATAAAAAAAGAACTGGCCGCAAAAGTGGGCAAGCAATTAAGAAGAATGCCGGTACTGGTATTCTACCACGACGATACACTGGAGCACGTATTCAAAATGGAGGAACTGTTCAAGAAATTAAAAAGTAAAGACTAAGTTTTTATACTTTAAGTTATCCAATGAATTTTCTATTCGCCTGGCGGTATTTCAAAGCAAAAAAATCTACCAATGCCATCAATATTATCGCCTGGGTGAGCGTAATCGCTTTTATCCTGATCACCGCCGCCTTCATCATCGTGCTAAGCGTATTCATCGGCTTCGAAGGACTGGTGAAATCTCTCTACTCCTCTTTCTATGC
>CBIGXK010000428.1:0-2961 GCA_966193805.1 uncultured bacterium
GGTGGGAAGCTATGTGCTGCTGATGGTGTTGGGCATGCTGGTATTTTTTGTTCTGCAATTCTTTATTAAAAAATAATTGATGATACCTGTTTTACTGATATTGGTTCCCTTACTTACCGGTGCGGTCTCGCTGTTCTTTAAAAAAGAAGGGATCACAAAGCTGTGGGCGCTCGTATCATCGTTAGCTTCACTCGTCATCACCCTGCTGCTGTTTTCGCTTCACGATGCGAATAACTTTTTTTACGAAAGAGACTGGATCCCGCTGCTCGGCAGCAGTTTTTCCGTGGGCGTTGACGGAATGGCCAAAGTGCTGTGCCTGCTCACAGCTATTGCCTACCCGGTAATATTCATTGCGACGTGGCAGAGGAAGTATTCGAATCCGGGAAGATTTTTTGGACTGATGCTGTTGATGCAGGCCGGGTTGATCGGGGTGTTTGTTGCTTATGATGCATTGCTGTTTTACTTCTTCTGGGAACTTGCGCTGATACCTGCTTATTTTTTATGCTCGCAATGGGGCGGTGAAAGAAGAATACAGGTGACGTTTAAATTCTTTATCTACACGTTTATTGGTTCCCTGTTCATGCTGCTGGCGATCATCTACCTGTATTTCAAAACGCCGGATCATTCATTCGCGCTCGAATCGTTTTACAATATCAAGCTCGCTACCCAGGATCAGATGTGGCTCTTCTGGGTGATGTTTGCGGCATTCATGGTGAAGATGCCACTATTTCCCTTCCACACCTGGCAGCCCGACACGTATGAACAATCAAATACTGCAGTAACCATGGTACTGAGCGGTGTAATGGTAAAGATGGGCGTGTTCGGATTGATACGCTGGCTCATACCAATCATTCCCGCCGGCGCATGGGCCTGGGGCGATACCGTTTCCACGCTGGCGATAGTCGGGATGATCTACGCCTCTGTCATTGCCATGAAGCAGGACGACCTGAAAAGGCTCGTCGCCTATTCATCCATTGCTCACGTGGGCCTCATGTGCCTTGCCGTATTTTCTTCTGAAACGATGGGCATGCAGGGCGTAATGATACAGATGTTCAATCACGGGATCAACATTATCGCATTGTGGGTTGTTGTGGAGCTCATTGAATCGCAGTTCGGCACGCGCAAGATGTCGGAGCTTGGCGGCATTGCGCAAAAGGCGCCGGCCCTCGCCATACTCCTGGTTATCGTTTCGCTGGCAAATGTGGCGCTGCCACTTACCAATGCCTTTGTGGGTGAGTTCCTCATGTTCTCGGGCGTGTACAACTCGGAAGTTTCGCAATACAACGAAGTATTTACCGTGGCGGCGGCTGTAACCATAATTCTTTCGGCTGTTTACACATTTAATATGTTGCAGAAGGTGCTGTTCGGCCCCACAAGCGTCATCACAGAAAAAGGAAGAGACATACGGTTCAATGAAAAGTTTGTGCTGGTGATGCTGGTTGCGGTGATCTTGTTTGTGGGCGTTTATCCCAAGCCGATGCTTGATGTGACCCAATCGACTGTTGACACAATAATTTCAAAGATGTTCATAAAACATCCGTAGAAAAGAGTAAAAAAATAAATGAATAACGGATGAATGCAATTGTACTGGCGCCTATCTGGGGAGTGATCATGATGTTCAGCGGTATTTTTACGAAACGGCAAACGCCTGTGCGTATATTGGCTGTGCTGGGCATCGTCGTCCTGCTAATTTCCACCCTCCTTGAAATCGCCGGCCATATCTTTTTCCCTTTCAATACACGCAACATGCTCGTCATGGACAGCTTTTCGCTGCTGTTCATTACCGTTGTGTTTGCGTTGATGCTGCTCTACTTTTTGCTTTCGGGCAAAGACATTGAAAAGGTGGGCAACAATGTACCGGATTACTATGCGCTGCTTTTTTTCATCCTGGCAGGTGTTGTGATCGCTTCGTCGTTCAATACACTGTTGATGCTGTTCCTCGGCATCGAGATCATTTCGATCCCTCTATATATACTTACTGGTAGCGACCGGAGGAACCTCAAAAGCAACGAGGCCTCTCTCAAATATTTCCTGATGGGCGCATTTTCCACAGGGTTGATGCTGATGGGCATCGCACTCGTTTACGGATCCAAGGGAAGCTTCGACATGAGCGTTATCGGCAGCAAGAACGAGGTGCTCACGCCGATGATGTCGGCGGGACTGCTGCTGCTGATGTTTTCGATGGCCTTCAAAGTATCGGCTGCGCCATTTCATTTCTGGACGCCCGATGTATATGACGGTGCCCCGGGAGTTTTTACTTCCTTTATGGCCACCATTGTTAAAGTGGCAGGCTTCGTCGCTTTCATAAGGCTTTTCCGCGGATCTTTTTCGGACCTGCAGGGCGAATGGCAGTTGATTGTTGCCATCATTGCGGCCGCTACGTTGTTTATCGGAAACATTACTGCTGTGTTCCAGCAAAGCGTGAAAAGAATGTTGGCGTATTCGAGTATTTCGCAGGCAGGCTTCATGATGCTTGCGGTTGTAGCGCTCAACGGCACCGCGCTGGAAGGCATTATTTATTACACCGCAGCTTATTGCCTGGCAACAATTGGCGCTTTTGCTATCCTCGTCAGAATGAAAGATTATACTTACCAGGGTTACAATGGCATGGCAAAACATCACCCAACTCTTGCGGCGGCCAATGCGATATTTATGTTGTCACTTGCCGGCATCCCTGCTACTGCCGGCTTCATGGCGAAATTTTACATGCTGTCGGCGGTGATCAGAACGGGAACTTTATTTTGGTTGGTGGTTGTAGGCATTTTATGCGCGGCGGTGAGCGTTTACTATTATTTCCGCGTTATCCAGGCGATGTATTTCAGGGATGGCGAAAAACAGGAAATACACAGCGGTCCCGGTTTCAAGGCGCTGCTGGTGCTTACGGCGGTGTTCATTGTTTTGCTGGGCATATTTCCGCAGTGGCTGATTGAGAAAATGTACTACTTTTTTTGAAGTTAAAAG
>CBIGXK010000429.1:0-2955 GCA_966193805.1 uncultured bacterium
AAGAATAGATAAACTTATGATAAACAGTAGAGTGTTCCTGGTTGTTTGCATGTTTATTATCTCCTGTGGAGAAAATGCGCAACCCGGGCAGGCAAAGGGAAAGGACAGTGTTCAGACGGATGAGATGGTGGTTAAGGATACCGTGAAGACGATTGTTTTTTTTGGGAACAGTATTACGGCGGGCTATGGACTGGAGATGTCGGAGGCGTTTCCGGCTTTGATCCAGCGGAAGATCGATTCGTTGGCGCTGCCTTACAAGGTGGTGAATGCCGGTGTGAGTGGGGAGACGAGTTCAGGTGGAGATGGGCGGATCGATTGGGTGTTGCGGCAGCCTGTGGATGTGTTTGTGCTGGAGTTGGGAGGGAACGATGGGTTGCGGGGTATTCCGGTGACTGAGACGAGAAAAAACTTGCAATCGATCATTGATAAGGTAAAGGCGAAAAATCCTGCCGTGAAGATTATTATTGCAGGCATGCAGATACCACCCAATATGGGCAAGCAGTACACTGGTGAGTTCCGCTCGATGTACCCTGAGCTTGCGAAGAAGAACGACATCGCTTTGATTCCATTTTTGCTGGAAGGGGTGGGTGGTGAAGCAAAATTCAACCAGGACGACGGCATTCATCCCACTGCCGAAGGCCAAAAAATACTCGCGCAGAATGTTTGGGAGGTGTTGAAGGGGATGCTCTAACGACTATCTGGTTCTCATTCTTCATTCAGGTAATAGAAAGCTGAAATGGCGGAGTAGTTGTATTGTAAGAAGTTGTTTTTCGTTTGGAAGGAGAGGATGCTTTTTTCGCTCAGGTGATAGCCGGCGTTGTAGCACGTTGCGAAGAATTTGAGGCGGTCGGTGGGTGAACGAAACGTGCGCCCCTGGAATTTCGATTCGCAAATTTTGTAAAATAAACACAGATACAATACCTGGTGCCGCGTGTTGCACAGCCGCAATACTCTTTCGCGCCGGCCGGCTTCATTATCCACCGAAACATCCTTCCAGCCTGCACTTTTCATCCATTGGCCAACCGGCAACTGCAGCGCATCGCTTTCCACCATTTCCGCAAACGAAGGTTTCATCTGAAAATATCCCACCGAGAAATTCGCATAATGCCTACCCTCACTCACGTATAAATATTTCAGCGATTCCACCTCCAATGCGTTGAACACCCCGTTATACCTGATCAGTTCCGGGAACACGATAGCCTTCAATTCTTTTGCAGGAAGCTGATATTTCACGGCGTAG
This sequence comes from uncultured bacterium, assembly GCA_966193805.1. Lineage (GTDB taxonomy): Bacteria > Bacteroidota > Bacteroidia > Chitinophagales > Chitinophagaceae > Flavitalea. Next base: position 1,241 of record CBIGXK010000429.1, read on the forward strand.
TCATCGATAACGGCATCATTCTGCTTGAGCCAGTTTACTGCCCATGTGTAATCGCTGCCGAATATTTTTTTATAATCAATCTCGGGCGGTGAAGCGGGCAGCGAAAGCATCATTAACCATATCAGCGGCGCTGCCATCATCGGTCAGTAGGCATAACGTGCGATATATATTTTGTTGCCGCATTTCCTGAACCACGACAAGTACGTTGCGCCGCCGTCGGTTACTGTTTGCGGAAACATGATATTCATTTTGCGTACCGTGCCGTCGAGGTAAGTTATACTGCCTTCGCTTCCGTTATAGTAAACCACTTGCGACATATCCTTACCGAGTAATATCGCATCAGTATCGAGAAGATCCTTATCCTGCATGGAAAACTTACCAGCCGGCTTCCCATCACTATACACCTCACCGGTCTTTTCATTCATGGTCACTAGTGTTCCGGAGTTAGAGAGCTTAAATTTCCCGGAGGAATTATAATCGGTAACAGTAAAGCTGCTGCCATCGCTTCGGATAACATTATAAAGCTGTTTGAAGTTGCCGGCGTTGCCGCTGGATATTTCTGCGACCTGTTTATCACTCAACTTCATCTGTTCGATGTACACAAACTTTTTCTGGTCGGGGCTGTGAATTATCTGACCGCTCATGCCCATGTATTTATTTTTGTCGAGTGCCGTCTTTTTACCATTGATGATGAGAATAGGGGAAACGTTTTCATCCACGCCAACGGCGAAGAACCTGCTCTCGTCTTTTGATACATCCACTAAGGGAGGCATCTGAAATTTCCCATACTTCTTTCCTTTCACCACCACATAATAGCCTGTCACCATGGCGAGGTTGGCTCCGGGTTGACCGGCAATATCAAAGGTTTTACCTGCCATAGAATTATTTGCTGCCATGCCTTTGCGCATGGTTTCCTCAAATTCTTTTTTCTCTGCGTCGCTCATGTTTTTGTAGTCGTCTGTTTGTTTGGCTATTTCCATTGTCATGGCAAACTGGTCGTCGTCTACTTTTTGAATGGTTACTGATTTGGCATCTGTTTTTGGGATGTTTTGTTTCATCGTGTCGCCCACGATATATTTTTGCATGGCGGCGTCTGCTGTGCTGGTGCCATCGTTAATTTGATCTTTCGAAGATTTTTTTAATATGTACTTATCGTCAATTTTTGGATCGGTGTAAATTACTTTTCCGTTTTCAACAACGATGTATTGCTGTTTATTGTTTACCCTTTCTGTCAGGATCATCCGGTATCCTTTCGGATTGTTTTGGAGGCCGAGGGAACTTTCATCGTAAAGGAGGTCGATCTTTCCCGGGCTGCTATATGTGAGGGTGTACTGTACACCGTCTTTTCCCACCGCTTCGGTGCTGATGGTGTCGCACCATTTAGCGGTGTTATTATCTTCCTTTTCTTTACCGGACGCGTTGTTGTTGTCCTGGGATTGATCGGCGTTGCTCTCGTTTCCGAGTGTTTTGTTGACTTTGTCTTTTAGTTTTTTGAGAAGTTGAGCCTGCGAGGGAGTGCCGATACATGCCAGAGCTATGCACGACAGCAACACGAGCGACGGTTTCATAATAAAGGGGGTTTCAATGAGTGGTGATGATAAAGATAAGATATTTAAAGCTACGGCGGCCGTTCCGGGCTGGTTTGAGGAAATAATAATTGGCCGGTTGTGTAATTATTGAAACTGATTATATTGCGCTTTATTAGCGCTTTATTA
>CBIGXK010000430.1:0-2954 GCA_966193805.1 uncultured bacterium
TGAGCGTTTTTATTTAATAAAGAAGTTATGCACCGATTAGTCATCATATCCATTTTGCTGGTGTTTGCAGGCTGCAGCGAAAACGATTCCCGCCTCTTTACATTGCTCGACGGCAATCAAACAGGTATTCGTTTTAAGAATACCCTTAAGGAGGATGAAACCGCAAACGTATTGAACTATACTTATTTCTACAACGGTGGGGGAGTAGCTGTTGGCGATATCAATAGCGATGGATTAGCCGATGTGCTTTTTACCGGTAACATGGTACCGAACCGCTTGTACCTCAACAAGGGCGATTTTGAGTTTACAGACGTTACCGCACACAGCAACGTGGCCGCATTGCAGGGATGGTGCACCGGGGCTACCATGGCGGATATTAACGCAGACGGCTGGCTGGATATTTATATATGCAGGTCGGCCGACACAGACCCGCACAGAAGAAAGAATTTGCTCTACATCAACAATGGCGATCTCACCTTCAACGAAGAGGCCGAAAAATACGGCCTTGCAGACGAAGGCTATTCCACGCAGGCTTCTTTTTTCGATTACGATAAAGATGGAGACCTCGACATGTTCCTTATCAACCACTCCCTGCAACAATACGCCTTCGGCGGTTATGACGATCCGAGCATCCGTAAGAAATGGCAGCCCGAATTCGCCAGCAAGCTATACCGCAACGACAATGGCCGCTACGCCGATGTAAGTGCCGCAGCAGGCATCACCTCCAATGTACTCAGCTTTGGGTTGGGGCTTGCGGTTTCGGATGTAAATAACGACGGCTGGCCCGATGTGTATGTGTCCAATGATTTCAACGAGCAGGATTATTTGTTCATCAATAATGGTAACGGTACGTTTTCTGAAAAGTTGGGTGATTGCATGGACGAATCGTCGCTTTACTCGATGGGCTCCGACATTGCCGACGTTAACAATGATGGCTATACTGATGTGATGACATTGGATATGCTGCCGGAGGATAATCACCTGCAGAAGATGCACAGCGGTGCTGAAAATTTTGAAAAGTTTCAAATGCTTTTCAGCAAGGGATTTTATAACCAGTACAGCCGTAACATGCTTCACAAAAACAACGGCGACGGCACCTTCAGCGAAATCGGCCAATTGGCGGGTGTATCCAGCACTGATTGGAGCTGGGCGGCGCTTTTCTCTGATTTTGATAACGATGGTCTGAAAGACCTGTTTGTAACCAACGGCTACGCAAAGGATTTTACCGACATGGATTTCATCCAGTACAACGTTGACCGTGTGGTGCGGCAAAGAAAGGGACAGGAAGTGGGCTCGGCGATGGAGGTATTGAACAAGATGCCTTCCGTAAACCTGCCGAACTATGTCTTCAGGAATGGCGGGGGTGATCGTTTTGACAAGAAAACGGAAGAATGGGGCCTGGAGCAAAACAGTATTTCATCAGGGGCTGCCTATTGCGATTTAGATAACGACGGCGACATGGACCTGTTGGTGAACAATATTAACCAGGAAGCATTCGTGTACCGCAATAACGCTGAATCGGTATCGCCGGCGAATCATTTTGTAAGTGTTCAATTGGCGGGTGGAGAAAAAAATATACATGGCATCGGCGCGAAGGTGACGCTTTATTGCGGCACCAACGCGTATTACCAGGAACAGATGCCCGTGCGTGGTTATCAATCGTCGGTGCAACAGGCGCTGAACTTTGGCATTGGTCCGAACAAATCTGTCGACTCGCTAAGGGTAGTTTGGCCGGATGACAAAATGCAGGTTTTAAAAAAAGTGGCTGCTGGAGAGCGGTTGACATTGAAATGGAAAGATGCGGATCGCGTATGGCAGCCTGTTCACGGGCGGGCACATCCGTATCTTAGTGAAGCGCCCGCTCCACCGGTCGTTCACGAGGAAAATGATTTTAATGATTTTGGTGTGCAGTTTCTTTTGCCTGCCTATTTATCGAGGCAGGGGCCGGGCATGACAACTGCCGATGTAAACGGCGATGGAAGGCAGGATTTGTTTATCGGAGGTGCAAAGGGGCAGCCGGCGTCATTGTTAATCGGGAATAACAGCGGTCAATTTGAAAAAAGACCCGCAGCAGTTTTTGCTGCTGATTCGATGTGCGAGGATATTGATGCGGCGTTTTTCGACGCGGATGGTGATGGCGATCCCGACCTGTATGTGGCCAGCGGCGGCTACGAATTTGAATCGAATGACAGCCGGCTGAACGACCGCTTATATTTCAATGATGGCAAGGGTAATTTTTCAAAGGGCCGCGGTATACTGCCGCAATTATTGTTCAGTAAAAGTTGTGTGCGGCCCAATGACATAGATAATGATGGCGATATTGATTTGTTTGTTGGCGGAAGAGTTGTTCCGGGACGATATCCGGTAAGTCCGCCGAGCACTATTTTACTGAACGATGGCCGGGGCAATTTTAAAGAAGCTCCGAGTGAAGTACTTGAGCGGCTGGGTATGGTTACGGATGCTGTGTGGACGGATGTGAATGGCGATGGTGTGAAAGACCTGCTGGTGGTGGGCGAGTGGATGCCGGTGAAAGTATTTATCAACCGCGGAGGAAGGTTGAGTGATGAATCTGATAACTACATTCGGTTTCCTTCAAGTGGATGGTGGAACCGGTTGCTGGTGGCCGATTTTGATGGTGATGGCGATGAGGATGTTGTTATTGGCAATGTGGGTCTCAATACCCAGTTTCGGGTAGATACGGCTGCGCCGGCCACGCTATATTACAAGGATTTTGACGGAAACGGCTCAGTGGATCCGGTGTTGTGTTATTACATCGATGGTGTTTCCTATCCGGCGGCTTCGCGTGATGACCTGACCGCGCAATTGCCGATGCTGAAAAAGAAATTTCTCACCTATGCCAGTTATGCGGATGCAAAGATTGGCGACCTGTTTACTGCCGATGACTTGATAGGTGTGCAGGTGTTGTCGGCGGAAACCATGGAAACGGTGTTGTT
>CBIGXK010000431.1:0-2953 GCA_966193805.1 uncultured bacterium
CTGCACAATCATGCGAATAACTTCCCTGCTGGTGAGTAAAATGCTCAATATTATTCGTTTCTAACGCAAAAAGAACACCGTCGAGGCTCTTTTTTACGGCGCCCGTGGTATGGTCATTTTCCAAATAATAATTACTGATTAATAACGCCGTATTCGGGATGGGCCGCCTGTCGAAGTTTATTGTCAAAGATGTTTTGGTGGAAAAGCCGTGCGGTGGATTCAATTCGGGCATGCTGTAATACGATCTCGCCTGCTCCGTTAAGGATTTGGCTAATGAGGCCGCGGTGGCTTTCCCGATCTTTTGCGTGGCGTTCACTCTCTTAGTTATCCAGGATACATTGCTATCGGCCTTTCCTATCGCCTGCCCGGCAAAACTCACCTTCGCCATTTGCGAAATCCCCGCAACAGGCACACTTAAGAAAATAAAAACGGCGATGCGATTAAAAACACTCATTTTCTTTGGATTATATGGTTATCAATTCAACCGGTACAAATTTCACGCACCGGTCAATCCGAAACAATCCCGCAAAAGAAGGAATTCAGGCATCCACGAAAACAGGTATTTTCAGCATCAGAATGAACATTAATGCTGCCTGGCCCAGGATGAACTCATCCCCGTTTGAGTACTTCATCGGCGCGTTGCAGCGCAACGTCGATATCATTTGTTACGTAGCGTTTACCGATTTGAAACAGCAGCCTCGCTTTTCGAAGCTCCTCCATCACCCCGGGCTGAACACCGCTAAGAATCAGGTGTATCCCGTCGCGGCGGCACATTTTCAATACGTCTTTGATCGTGTGAATGCCCGTTGCATCAATTACAGGCACCTTCCTCATGCGTACGACGAGTATCTTCGGTTTCTTTTCGATCAGCCTGATCGCATCTTTAAACTTGTAGGCAGCGCCGAAAAACAAGGGCCCCGAAATTTCAAAAACCTCCACATTTTTAGGAACGATGTACTTGTCGATGGCCTTCCCGTCGCTTTCTTCATTCTTCTCTCCGAGCAGGGAGCTTACGTCGCTGATTTGCACCATCCTTCTCATAAACAGGAACACCGCGAGCACCATTCCAATCTCGATCGCTACCGTAAGGTCGAAGAAGATCGTTAAGAGGAACGTAATCAGCAATACTGCCGCATCACTTTTGCTTCCTCTCGCAATATCAATAAAGGTTTTATGTTCACTCATGTTGTACGCTACGATAATGAGTATTCCCGAAAGGCAACTCATTGGAATAAGGGTGGCCCATTTTCCCACCAGCAGCATGATCACCAGCAGGGTGAGCGCATGAACGATGCCCGCCACCGGTGTTCTTCCGCCGTTTTTCACGTTGGTGGCGGTGCGCGCGATGGCCCCCGTTGCCGGAATGCCGCCAAAAATTGAAGATGCGATATTCGCTCCTCCCTGCGCCACCAGCTCCATGTTGCTTTTGTGATTACCGCCAATCATGCCATCGGCCACAACGGCCGAAAGCAGGCTTTCGATGCCTCCCAGCAGCGCGATCGTAAACGCAGGCTGAATCGAATCTTTAATGATGGCCCAATCGATGTGCGGTATCACAGGTGAAGGCAACGAAGACGGTATCTCACCGAAACGGCTGCCTATCGTTTCAACCGGCAAATGGAACACCTGCACGGCAAGCGTTGTAGCAACGATCGCTATGAGCGATCCCGGAACAACGCGCGTAATCTTCACCGCAAAGAGGCTGATCAAAATAGTTGCGGCGCCAATGGCGAGCGCATACCCGTTTAACGGAAGGAAATGAGTGAAATACGCGCGCCACTTTTCTACAAAGTCGGCCGGCACCGTTTCGATATTCAATCCCAAAAAATCCTTTACCTGCGAAGAAAAAATGATAACGGCGATACCTGTTGTGAAACCAACAATAAGCGGATGAGGGATGAATTTTATGACATTGCCGAGCCTTGCAAAACCCATCACCATCAGCATAATGCCGGCAATGAACGTGGAAATGATGAGTCCGTTCACACCATGTTCCTGCACAATTCCATAAACGATAACGATAAAAGCGCCCGTTGGTCCGCCGATCTGCACGCGGCTTCCGCCGAAAGCGGAAATAATAAAACCGGCTACAATAGCGGTGAACAGGCCCTTTTCGGGTGATACGCCCGATGCGATGGCGAAAGCAATGGCAAGCGGCAGCGCAACAATGCCTACGATAATGCCTGCTACAATGTCTTTGGTAAGCTGGGGTTTCGGGTAATGCTTAAGCGTGTCAATAATTTTCGGGCGAAACATGGTTATACTTTCATCCAAAACTTTAGCGTGTCGTTCAAATGTGTTTTGACGGTGTAGTAATCCCGGGGCAGTTCGCCTTCAAGGCTGTGAAACGTGACTATCCTCGTGCCTTTCGGCTTTTCCTCGAGCTGTTTATAGAGGTAACGGTTGTAATAGTTATACAACGATAGTGAGTATTCCAGCTTATCATCGATCTTGTCGGCGCCCTCCAGGTTTTCATAAAAAGAATTATAAAAATAAAAATGATCGAACTGCCTGAAATCGAGCATGGTGAAGTTGCCATGAATAAAGCTCACGTTGTGCAGAGTCAGCACCTCATTATAGTTCACCGCAACGTCATACAGGTCCTTTCTTTGCTCCACGCCGTAAAATTTGGCGTCGGGATAACGATGAGCGGCCGCCAGGCAAAATTTACCTACACCACTGCCGATGTCGAGCACATGAACATCTTTATCGGTAGCCAAAAACTCCGCAGCACGCACGGCTACCTGTAGCGTTGACCAATGCCGGGCAGATTTTTTCCTTACTTCGGGAGAATAATATTCATCAAACGCCTGATCGCTTGTAAAAACATCGCTTAAACGGCGGGACGAATCGTGAGGCAAATTTGCGAAAGCTGAATTGGGCATGCTGGCAAAGGTAATTCGGGACGCCACCGCCAGCCGTAATCATTTTCACCCTCGGGCGTGATAAAAAT
>CBIGXK010000432.1:0-2948 GCA_966193805.1 uncultured bacterium
GACAAATTCAGCCGCGGGTGCCCAAAATGCGATGGACCTCCTGGGCCGCCGCGGTGGCAGTTTTGCTGCTATTCGGAACTGCCTATTATTTCTTTACTCCGTACGGCGCTCCAAAGCAGGTGGCTGCTATTCAGCAGCCAAAGCCCAATGATATCGCCCCCCCAAGTACCGTCAATGCAGTTCTTACGCTGAGTAACGGACAAGAGATCATTTTAGACAGTTCGATCAATGGTACGCTGGCAATCCAGGGAGCAGTGAATGTGATGAAAACTGCGGATGGACAAATTGCCTACCAGGGCACCAGTGATGATATAGTCTACAACACCCTCAGTAACCCAAGGGGCAGCAAGGTTATCAGCCTTACGCTCGCAGACGGCAGCAAAGTCTGGCTGAACGCCGCCAGCTCTCTGAAATATCCAACTGCCTTTATGGGCAATGAAAGAAAGGTGCAAATGACCGGTGAAGCTTATTTTGAAATCGCACATAATGCAGCTATGCCTTTTACAGTCGGCAATGGTGAGACGAGCGTTCAGGTATTAGGCACTCATTTTAACGTAAGCGCTTACGATGATGAAAGCTCGGTGGATGTAACCCTTTTGGAAGGAAGTGTGAGCCTGACGACCATTAATAAGCAACCGCCCACCCTGCTCAAACCGGGCGAACAGGCAAGGATAATCAAAAACGGCATGATACAGTTATCGGACAAGGTGAATATACAGGAAGTGACGGCATGGAAGAATGGGCTTTTCTCCTACAACAGCGCCGATATCGAAACGATTATGCGGCAAATTTCACGGTGGTATAATGTAGATGTGGTGTTTGTGAAGCCTGTGAAGGAAAAGTTTTACGCTGAAGCGCCGCGGGATGTGAGTGTATCGGTTCTGTTAAAGATGCTGGAAGCCACGAAAGCTGTGCATTTCAAAATTGAAGGAAAAACGATTAGCGTAATGCCCTGAGACTCTCCCCAACCAGACCCAGAAGTTATTTAGATCGGCTTAAAAGAAAAAGCCAGATCCCCTCGAACGGGAACTGGCCAAACATCTGAGCTGATTCGACATAAAGAACAGTGGCACTGCCTTACTATTTCATCAACCCAAACGTAACAAAGTTATGCAAAATGCTTTTTATGGTCCGCCATTTTTTCAACGGCAGACCGTCATCAAAGCGATGAGAATTATGAATTTCACAGCAATTCTTCTTCTTGCCATCTGCCTCCAGGTAAGCGCTACAGGGCATTCCCAGTCCATCACACTACACGTTAAGAACGCTCCTTTAGATGAAGTGTTCAGGAAGATTAAAAAACAAACGGGTTATACGTTCGTTTACACTGAGACGATGCTGAAGGAGTCAAAAGCAATAAACCTGGAGATAAAAAATACTTCTTTGCCGGAAGCATTGGCCATCTGCTTTACCGACCAGCCCTTTACTTACGTGATTATTGACAAGACAGTGATTTTGCAACCTAAAGAAGAAAATCAGAAAAATATTAATAGAACCAGTGACTTACCTCCTCCAGTCGAAATCAGGGGAAGGGTGGTCGATAAAGGGGGAAACCCTTTGCAGGGAGCATCTGTATTGGTTGCAGGTACCAAAAACGGTACCACTACCAATAGCGATGGCCGGTTTACACTATCAGTACCGAACGGCAAAAATATTATTCTCGAAATTTCCAGCGTAGGGTATCAAACGAAAATGGTGAATGTGGATAATCAGGGTGAGATCAATGTTACCCTGGAAGAAAATGTTGCAGGGTTGAACGATGTGGTGGTCGTAGGATATGGAACGCAGAAAAAAGCGAATTTGACCGGGGCGGTGGCATCAATTTCAAGCGAGGCACTTGAAAATAAACCACTGCCAAATGTGGGCGAGGTGCTAAGAGGTGTTTCTCCAAATCTCAATATTAATTTAGGCGCATACGGCGCTGAGCCCGGCGCTTCGCTTAGCTTCAATATCAGAGGCGTTGGGTCAATTAGCGGCAACAGCGCGCCGCTTATTTTGGTTGACGGAGTGGAAATGGATATCAATACTTTAGACCCGGGAACTATTGAAAGTGTATCCGTTCTAAAAGATGCATCCGCCTCTGCCATTTATGGATCACGTGCTCCCTTTGGAGTAGTTTTGATCACCACAAAAAAGGGTAAGAAAAACGAGGGAGTTGTGATTCAGTATAACAACAACCTGGTATTTGGACAATCAATCGGAATACCGCATATGGAAAATTCGTTGATTTTTGCTACCGTTTATAACCAGGCTGCTGTAAACGCAGGAAGCCCTCCACAATATCCTGACGAACAAATGGAGCGGATCAGGGGATTCATAGAGGGAACTTATACAACCGAATACGATCCTAATAAACCCACGGCTTCTGTATTTGATGGAAGACGCATAGGTAATGCCAGTTACGATTGGCCTCACATTTTGTTCAAAGACCATAAGTTTGACCAAAGACACAATATTGCTGTAAGTGGCGGCAGTGACAAAAGCCAGTACTATGTTTCACTGGGATACTTTAACCAGGATGGCTTTTACGGTGTTGGCTACGACGATTACAAACGATATGATGTTCTGGCAAATCTATCTACCCAGGCCACCAAATGGCTTAAGTTTAATTTAAGTTCAAAATACTCGAATACGAGTACCGACTATCCAATCGGGATAACTACTGTTGAGAGGAGATATATTGGTAATAGCCTGTTTTCTTTTGGCCCTATAAAGCCCAGGTATAATATCAATGGAAGCGAAGCCAATCCTCTGATGAGGTATCTTGAAGGTTCCGGAAGGGACAAGACAAACATCAACAATCTATTGGTAACAGCAGGAGCCGAGATAGAGCCGGTAAAGGGATGGAAAACCAATTTCTCTTATAATTATAGCATCGCGGAAACAAATGAAGGAAAAGTTTCGTTACCGGTCATGGTGGAACTTGGAAACGGGAAATTTGGGAACAT
>CBIGXK010000433.1:0-2947 GCA_966193805.1 uncultured bacterium
GAGTCCTCCCCCGGTCCCTCCTTCGTCGGGACCACCCCCTCCAGAGGGGGATAGGACAACAACCGGAGACGTAAGGCGTCAGAAATTTTTCAGTTTAACTTTTAACTTTTAAGTTTTGCCCGAAGGGCAACTGTATCCCCCGCTGGCGGGGGTGGCGCCGAAGGCGCCGGGGGGTGGACCCTAAATATCCAACTTGGCATACTTGGCATGAGACTCAATGAATTCCCTTCTCGGCGCCACTTCATCCCCCATCAGCATACTGAACACGCGATCGGCCTCAGCGGCACTTTCGATAGTCACCTGCTTAAGTGTCCTTGTGTCCGGATTCATGGTGGTATCCCAAAGCTGTTCACTGTTCATCTCACCTAAACCTTTATAACGTTGAATATTAACTGAATCTTCCCTGCCATTGGCATACTTCTCCACCAGTGCTTTTCGCTGCTCCTCGGTCCAGGCATAACTCTGCTCCTTGCCCTTCTTCACGAGGTAAAGGGGCGGCTGTGCGATATACACATACCCTTGCTCCACCAGCTCTTTCATGTAGCGGTAAATGAAGGTCAGGATGAGCGTCGCGATGTGACTTCCGTCCACGTCGGCATCGGTCATGATGATGAGCTTATGGTACCGCAGCTTCTGCAGGTTCAGCGCCTTCGGATCGTCGGGTGTGCCAACGGTCACGCCAAGCGCCGTGTACATGTTCCTGATCTCTTCATTCTCGTAGATCTTGTGTTCCATCGCCTTCTCCACGTTAAGGATCTTACCCCTTAGCGGCAGGATGGCCTGAAAGCCCCTGTCGCGCCCCTGCTTGGCGGTACCGCCCGCCGAATCTCCCTCAACCAGGAACAGTTCGCAGCGTTCGGGATCCCTTTCGGAGCAGTCGGCGAGTTTACCGGGCAAACCGCCACCGCTGAGTACGCTTTTGCGCTGCACCAGCTCGCGTGCCTTGCGGGCCGCTGCCCTTGCCTGGGCCGCGAGAATAACTTTTTGAATGATATTTTTAGCTTCCCTCGGATTTTCCTCAAGGTAGCTATCGATTATTTTTGAAACGGTGCTGTCCACCACGCCCATCACTTCGCTGTTGCCAAGCTTGGTTTTCGTTTGCCCCTCGAACTGCGGTTCGGGTACTTTTACCGAAATGATGGCGCTCAGCCCTTCGCGGAAGTCATCTCCCTCTATCACTACCCGGGCCCTTTCGAACAGACCCTGCTTATCGCCATAGGCCTTGAACACTCTCGTCAGCGCCCTGCGGAAACCGGATACGTGCGTACCACCTTCGATGGTGTTGATATTGTTAACATAAGAATAGATGTGTTCGGTGTAGGCATCGTTGTAGGTGAGTGCAACTTCCACCATCACATTCGAAACGTCATCTTTTCCGTCAACGTAAATAACTTTTGGAAGAAGAGACGTGCGTCCGGCATTTTTATCCAGCATTTCGACGAATTCGATAATGCCGCCTTCACTGAAAAATCGTTTGGAGTAAGCAACGCCCGCTTCATCCTTTTCGCGAAGGTCGTTGAGCATTATGCTGATACCTTTGTTGAGGTACGACAGTTCGCGAAGGCGACTCTCCAGGATGTCTTTTTTGTACTCGGTTGTCGTGAAAATTGTGGCATCGGGCCAGAAATGAACCAGTGTACCCGTTTTATCGGTAACGCCGATCTCCCTCACCGCGTATTTGGGAATACCAATAGCATATTCCTGCTCAAATATTTTTCCTTCGTTTGAAACCGTTACATGCAATTTGCTGCTGAGCGCATTGACGCAGCTCACACCAACGCCGTGAAGCCCGCCAGACACTTTATAGGTGTTTTTATCGAACTTACCGCCTGCGTGCAGCACGGTCATCACAAGCTGAAGCGCACTGATTTTTTCTTTTGGATGTATGCCTGTAGGAATGCCGCGGCCATCATCATTCACCGACACAGAATTGTCTTCGTGAATGGTGACCTCGATGTTCGAGCAATAACCCGCCAGCGCTTCATCTATCGCGTTGTCCACCACCTCATACACAAGGTGGTGAAGTCCTTTTTCGCTGATGTCGCCAATATACATGGCCGGGCGCTTGCGTACAGCTTCCAGACCCTCCAGGACCTGTATGCTATCTGCACCATAACCATTTGTTGCCGGGGGTAAAATCTCCTGAATTTCTGCGTTCATAGTTGAGTCGGTAGAATGTTGAATTTTCCTAGATTGGAGTATCTGCAAAAGTACGAAATATAACCCGTACGACCTTATTTAAGTCCCTTATCTTTACAGCATAGTTTTTGTGTATTAACAACAATTTTTTACCGTTTTTTTCTCAAAATTTTTGTTAGATGGATAGGAACTATTCACAAATAACATTCGATTTTGCGGCTCCTCAAAAGCCATTAAAACCGCCCCCGCCGGAAAACCAGTTGGCAGAGCCGGAACCTGAAGAAAATGTTGTGTCCGCGGCGCCATCGGCGAGCCCTGTGGTGACCTTCACCCCTGTTGCCAAGCCTACGGGACGTGGCAGAAAATCACAAAAAAGCTACGCTGCCGAGGCCGATCTTGTGAATATTCCTGAAGATGACGTTCTCTTTCGGAAACAATACTACACCATCGGCGAAGTGTCGCAAATGTTCAGGGTGAATGCTTCACTGCTCCGCTTCTGGGAGTCGGAATTCGATATCATCAAACCGCGAAAAAACAGGAAAGGAGACAGGCATTTCCGGCCTGTCGACATCAAAAATTTGCAGTTGATTTACGACCTGCTCCGCCGCCGCAAGCTCACTATCGAAGGAGCCAGGGATTTCATAAAAAACAACAAAAAATCGCAGGAGAGATTTGCGATGATACAGTCGCTGCAGAAAATAAAGGGTTTTTTACTGGAGGTTAAAGCGACACTTTAAAAAGTTAAAAGTTAAAAGTTAAAAGTTAAAAACCTATGTTGGATTCCTTGCGTTATAGCAGGCTTCAAACA
>CBIGXK010000434.1:0-2942 GCA_966193805.1 uncultured bacterium
GGACATATTTTCTGCCGCGTCAACGGCCCGTACCACAAAAGTGTAAGCGGCAATGCTGTCGAGGTGCTGAACGATAAATCCGCTTTCCTGAGCCGTGTACAATTTGCGGCCATTCACATAAATATCATAACGCACCACAGCCTTGTTATCGGTGGCGGGGCGCCAGGTTAATTTGACCGCGGTTGGCGTGCTTACCTGGTAGGCCAGCGCCGAAGGAGGCGTTGGCGGCTCGTTGTCGATTAATGTTTTTACGGTCGCTTCATTACTTCCTGCTGCGGCGCCTGTTGCACTCACCGCCCGCACGCGATAGCGATACAGGGTATTCTTAACGAGACCGGTATCCGTAAACGTGTTAACACTGCCTCCAACAAGCCGGACAAATGCGTAGGCGCCGCCGTCGGCAGTACTCCTGTACACTTCAAATCCATTTTGACCGCTGCCGCGCACCCAATTCAGCCGAATGCTGTTTTGCGACTGCGGCACCGCTGTCAGTTCAGTTGCAGGATCGGGTTTCGGTGTGCCGTTGGCATCGATTACGGTATAGTTTGGAGAGAATTTGGTTCCGCAGCCATATTGTTCCTCATACCTCGCCTTGTACACGCCGGGGGTTGCATTGTAAACCTGGCTGGTGGCCACAAGGGTATCCTCATCTACCCGGTACCATTGGTAATTTGTAAAGCCCGAAGCAAGTGTCAAAGGCACCGTGGTGCTGCCATCAAGTGCGGGCAGTACCCGGCTGTGCATGCCGTCAATTTGTATCGGCTGTGTTTGCGTGGTGCTCATGGTGGTGATCACAGCCGGCTTTATCGACCAGTCCGACCAATCCGATGACGCCTTTCGTTTAAAGCGGGCGCGGTAAGTGCCATACCTGCCGATGGTGATCTCATTGCCGGTAAATGATCTTACCGCCTCATCGTTTAGCACCTCATTAACCGCATTTGTACTCATGGCGATCGTAACGCCATCGCGCTGCCATTCGTAGGCGTAAAAGCCGGGGGTAAGCCCGAGTTTCGCGTCAACGTCTTCTTCCTTGCAAAATTCACTGCGCTGGAAGAACACGAGGGGGTTCGCTTTATGGGCCGTGCTCCATTCTTCCACAAAACCGGGTTCGGCCCAGTGCTGGAACCAAACCGAGTGACCGCGATCGGGGAACATGGTGTATTTAACGTCCGCTCCCGACTCCCGTAATTTTGTGAGCGTGTACTGGGCCTGGGCGGGTGAAGGATCGGGGTCCTTACCGCCGGTAGCAAACCAGATGGGGATGTGTATAAAGCGGGCCCTGTTGTTAACCGATCCGGCAGCCGCCGAGGGCAGTATTTTGGCAACCCGTTGTGGGTAAGCATCTGCCATGCGCCAAGCTCCATATCCGCCGCCCGAAAGTCCGTCTACCACCACCCGGTCGATATCGGCGCGGGCATATTTCGCCATGGAATCGATCATGGCAATGATGGCAGCGAGATTGCCCGATGGGGCAGTGGCCCATGCGGCAAAACAGCCCTTGCTGCTGATGATATATTGAGGGAACAATATAAATCCGTCGAATTTTCCCTGGTCGGCCCAGTCGCGGAATTGTTCGGCACCGATCCACAGGTGTTTTTCGTTGTTGTATATGCCGCCGTTTGTTGGACAGCCTACTTCAATCCCGCCATGCAGAAACACATTGACCGGGTAGCGTTTAGATGCGCTGTCAGGATTATTATAGCTTTTCGGAAACTTCAACCGGAAGGGCACCTTGGCTCCGTTGAGGTTGATGAAATATTGTTTGTAGGAAGAGGCGTCGAAGGTATAATAGCCCGTGCTGACAGCATTGTTTGGGGTACTTACCCATTTTTGAAGTCCGGGGATGGACTCGTCGGGATGTTCGGGGCTGCCTAATGGCCGGCTGAGGTTGATCCGCACTATCGGATCGTTCGGATCAAATACGTTTTGCGCTTCAATGAAGCCGCCGGCGAGGATAAGGTAAATCCCGGTAAATAAGATTCTCTTCATATAAACGGACTGCTTGAAAACAAGTTCAGGATCATGCAAGCGGATACAGATACGCCAGGTAGCGTTCCCGTTAACTACTTAAACGCATTAACCTTCTTTGGTCCGGTCTTTACTAAGATGAAGGAAGGATGATGTTAAGGCAGGTCATCGCCAGGATAAGGGAAACTGTGCAGGTGCGCTAAGGTAATACGCAAAAATCAATTTAACGACTCCTGGTTCAGAATTTTTTGTAAACCCGCTGTATAGGACGATCTTTTGAATGATAACATTCAGCTCAGCTAAAGATTTTTTTTTGCCGATTCAAATTAAAAAATTAGCATTGGTGATTGTTCTTCACAGGTGATCACGTATGTTAAGTGCCTTACACGATGTACAAAAACGTCTTGCCGGCAATGACCAGTCAGCATTGAAGGAACTCTACACCCAATTCGGTGGAAAGCTCTTCCGGTTTGCGTTTGCCATCATTCATTCCAGAGAGCTCGCAGAGGAAATCGTGGAGGATGTATTCATTAAAGTATGGCTCAGGAGAGCGCGTATTGCAAAAATAGAAAACCTTACATGGTACCTCTATGTTACTACCCGGAACATCAGTTTCAACTACCATCGCAAACGCAAAAACATCAGGCACATCGACCTGGACGAGCTGACGCTTCCTTATTACCAGCTCGACTGCAATCCCGAGCAGTTGATGATCTCTACGGAGCTGATGCAGCAAATCAACCAGGCCATTAACGACCTGCCGCCGCGCTGTCGGCTCGTCTTCAAACTGGTAAAAGAAGACGGACTAAAATACAGGGACGTTGCCGATCTTTTAGGCATCAGCGCCAAAACAGTAGAGAACCAGATGGGCATCGCCCTGAAGGCCATGCACAGGGCGGCGACGATCGCTATTTCCCCGGTCAGGATCATGCGGTAAATTATTTTACCATCGCTATGGGGGTATTGCCATGCAT
>CBIGXK010000435.1:0-2935 GCA_966193805.1 uncultured bacterium
GCGGAAACACTTTTCGCAAATCTATTTCATCGGTGTTTTGCAATTGTGATTTCAGTGTAAGCATGAAAATGTTCTTGATTTCAGTGGCCAGGTTGATCTTGCAAATGCCGCGGTTCACGGCCTCTCCTATCGTTCCGGCCGGGATCCCGGAACTGCCGTGCAGCACCAATGGTACATCGGTAGCCTCATGAATGCGGGCGAGACGCCCCAGGTCGAGCTTCGGTTCTTCCTTGTAAAATCCGTGAGCCGAGCCGATGGCAACGGCAAGTGCATCTACGTTTGTCTGCTTCACAAAATATGCCGCTTCCCCAGGTTCTGTAAAGCCGCTTTTGTTATGGGCCTGGCCGAGTTTCGCCACGTAGCCCAGCTCGGCTTCCACGCATGCATCGTACCGGCGGGCAAGTTCCACAACTTTTTGGGTGATGCTGATATTCTCCTCGAGGCTTTTTTCACTCGCATCGATCATAACCGAATCGAACCCTGCGTCAAGACATTGCGACACGAGCTCGTACGAATGGGCATGATCCAGGTGTATCCATCCTTCCACTCCGAATGATTGAAGCGCCTTACGCGCCATACTAACTGCAACGGGCAACCGCATATAATCTATCGAGCTTTGGGTAAGCTGCAATATCAACGGCAGTTTAACATTTTGCGCCGCCTCAAGCACTCCGCGGAGCGTTTCGTAGTTATAAAAATTGGTAGCCAGGAGGGCAGATCTTTCCGCCTGCATAACCTTCAGCTTATCGGCAAGTTTGGTATTAGTGGAACCCATACAATGATCGGGCATTTTCAATTTTGTAATGGATATCGGCAAAAGCACCGGTACCTCCTGCAGCGGTTGTGGAAATGGCCGCAATAAGGTTCGCAAAACGCTGACAGGCTTCCATGTCGCGCTGCCGGATAAATTCGTGTATAAAGGCCGCGTCGAAGCTATCGCCCGCACCAATTGCATCCACCACGCGATCGTTAACAAAAGCGGCCATTGCGCAACGGCCGGCGGGCGATGAAACGATGCTGCCCTTTAACCCGCGCTTTACGGCAGTGATATTGCCGTATGCGGCCACCATATCCAGCGCGCTTTCGACATTGTTCTGCTTTGTGAGATTCAGCAATTCGCGCTCGTTAGGAAGAAAAATATCTACCAGGGGCAACACTTCCCCCAGATCGAGATCCCAATTTTCTTCAGGATCCCATTGGGGATCGAGGGATGTGGTGAGCCCATACTCCCTGACTGTTCGAAACAACGTTGCGATATCTTTTTTGAGACCCTTTTGCAGAAAGCACGATGCAACATGCAGATGCTTCGCCGACGAAAATTTTTCAACGGGAAGGTCGCTGAGTTCCAGTTGTTCCATTGCGCCGAGGTAGGTTACGTTTGCCCGGTCATTACCGTAGTTCAGTATAACGGTAGCGCCTGTTCGCAAAGACGGGACTTCGATGACCATGTCGGTGACGACATTTTGCCGCTGCAGCGAATCAAGTGTCATCCGGCCAAAGAGGTCATCGCCTATTTTTCCCGCGAACGAAACCCGTGAGCCCAGGCTGCTGAGGTTGCTGGCAAAAATAGCCGACGAACTGCCGAGCGTGAGGTCCATATTTGCCGCAATGATCTCCTTCCCCACCTGTGGAAACGCCTGGGCCCCATTCATGATGAGATCCATGTTGAGTTCGCCCACAACAACTACGTCAATTGTTTTATCGGACATCATTTGCCGGCTAACCGTTTGTTGAAAGGATAGATATTCACTCCTTTTACCACTCGCGTAATGGTTCCATTTTCGACGGTGTTATCCGGCCGCAGCGCAAGTGCGAGGGCCTTGAAAAAACCTAATATCTGCGCGGGAAGCACATGGCAGACAGAAAGAAATTCTTCTTCAACCTGTGCCGGTTGATGGGTGAAATATATATTAAGATTCAAACGATGGTCGTTCAGCGGCGATTCGCTTACAGCAACCTGGTAAAGCCCGGCGTCGCTTTTGTTGACTGCGTCAACCAGGTCTCTTTCGTAAGACGATACATATTCCTTGTTCGAGAAAAGATACACGATAAGCGTGCTGGGATTGATGATAACTTTCGGTCCGTGCCTGAATCCCAAAAACGAATCGTGCTTGCAGATGACTTTACCGTTGGTGAACTCCTGCAGCTTAAGTGCAGACTCTTTTGCCGTACCCTGTATCGGACCGGAGCCAAGAAAAACCGCTCTTTTAAAGTCAAGCTGCGCCACCTGGCGAAGTGTTGACGCATAGGTACCGATAAAATATTCGCCGTATCCGATCAATGATTCCACCTGTTGATCCACTCCTTTCAAATCGTTGATGCGTGATACCAGGAGACCGGCTAACAGCATTGAAGTAAAACTCCCGGTCATCGCCACACTAAGATCTTCGGCTTCTGCCGGCAGCAGAAAAAGGAAAGCAGGGTTCACGTAATCAGCCGTGGCCAGTTCGCCATCGGCATTACATGTTATGATGAAATGAAAAACCTTTTTGCATTGTTGATCGGCGAGCTTCACAGCGGCTAAACTTTCGGGGCTGTTACCTGATCGCGCAAATGACAAAAGCAAAACAGACTTCCCATGAAAATAAAGTTCCGGATGCGTGATGAGGTCGGTTGTGGGGATGGAAGCAGACCTCCTGCCGGTATTTTTTTCAAAATAACCCTGGAGAATGTCGCCGATGAATGAAGAAGTTCCCGCACCGGCAAAAATTACTTCGAGGTCATCTGTTCCGTAAGCCTTGTCGAGAAAATGTTTGATTTGATCCGCTTTCCCGAGCACCATTTTCCACGTCTTCCTCCACAATGCGGGTTGTTGCGCTATCTCCCTCGCCGTTTCAAACCCTCCCAACTTTGTGAGATCTGCCAGAGGAATAGTAAGCAGCTCGCCGGGCGACGGAGCGATCTGTGCGCTTTTATCGGACATCAGCAATAATAC
>CBIGXK010000436.1:0-2930 GCA_966193805.1 uncultured bacterium
CAGCGGGGGATACTTTGCGTGGTCTTTGCGCCCTGGCGTGAAACCCGCCAGCGGGAGACACTTTCTTTGCCTTTCCCCCTTTGGAGGGGGTGGTCCCGCAGGGACCGGGGGAGGACCCGTTGTCTCAGCTATTATCTCCTTAATTAAATCAATCGAATGATCCGTATTTTACAGCATGCTGCAACAATCTTACTGTTGTTCATCCGCTTCCACGCATTGGGCGCACCCGAACCGGATAAGCCTTTTACACAGGCGATATCCGTGAAATATCCACTGGATGCAACACTGAAAGGCGCGGTACTAAAAAAGATAGTTACCGATTACAACGACATCGTTTATGTACTTTCCGACAGGGGATTGCTCAGCGTATCCGAAGGAAGGCTGGTAAGGGATACACGATACACTCCACTCGCGAACCTCGTTCCCGTCGATGTGGCCATACAGGAAATATCCGGTCACTTGTATTATTTGTACGACGATCATGTGCTGACCAACGGCTATGCCGGCGAGCCCTATTTCCCTTTACCGAAGGGGAAATACACGCGCCTAGCGGTGAGTGCGTCGCGCCGTGTGCTTGTTGCCAACGAAAGCAGTGTGGCGATTTGCGACCCGGGAGGAACCCGGGAGGTCAGCGGAAGCGTGCAAGGCATTAAAAGTGTGTTTTGCCACAATGGAACTTTTTATTTGTTGGCGAAGGATGGCATCTATACCGTGCGTGACAACGCGATCCGGCGCGTGCATCGCGGTTCATCCATCCATTCAATTGCTTTTTTGCATGACACCATTTTCGCATCCATCAATGAAGGATATTACGCAATAAGATCAAATGACGGCGATACGATCCTCCCGCTGCAAACAAAAGTTCCGGTGAGAACGATCAATGTGCTGCATGCTACAGGTGGTAAACTTTGGGCCGGAACACCGCAGGGCGGGTTTATGCGGGATGAAAACGGAAAGTACAGATATTATGCATCGAAAAGATGGTTGTACAATGACGATGTAAAAGATATTGCGGCGAACAGCAAGGGAAGTGTTTACTTTCTCACGGATAGTGGCGCCAACGAGATAAGGTTCATTTCGCAAACGTTGCTGGATAAAACTAAATATTTCCAGGAAAAGATCAGGAAGGGCCACATACGGTATGGGTTTATCTCTAATGTTGACTTTACCCGACCCGGCGATCACTCGACTGCACGGTTAACCGACACCGATAACGATGGCTTGTGGTCGGCGTTCTACCTCGGCAGCCAGGCCTTCCGCTATGCGGTGACAAAAAACCCGGCGGCAAAGCGCTATGCCTGGGAGGCATTCGAAGCTTTTGAAAGATTGCTAACGATCAATGGACTCAAAGGATTTCCTTCCCGAACGTTCGAAAGAAAGGGATTCAGGCATTCGGATCCGTCGCGGTGGCACAATTCGCCCGATTCGGGTTGGGAGTGGAAGGGCACAACAAGCAGCGACGAATTTGTGGGATACATATGGGTAGGCGCCGTAATGAGTGAGATGGCCGCGGGGACCAAAGAAGAAAAAGCGCGCGTGGCCGCATTCATCGATAAAATTCTTACTCACATCATTGATAACAACTATTATTTTATTGATGCCGACGGAAAACCCACGTTGTGGGGAAGATGGAACCCCGAATACATTAATTCGTTTCCGAAATCTGTGGGCGACAGAAGACTGGGCAGCACCACGATCATTGCAGGTTTGCAACTGGCCTACCGGTTAACCGGTAAAGAGAAATACAAGTCGGAGGCGTATAAGTTGATGAATAAATACGGCTATCTCGACAACATACAAATCCCTTACAAAACTATTGGGGCGACGAAAGGAGTGATACACCTGGGCGTTGACCTGGGCGATGGAGGGTGGAACCATTCGGACGACGAAATGGCGTTTCTCACGTACTGGGTGCTTTACCGTTACGCATTCGACGATTCCCTGAAATCGAAATTTGCAGCAGCAATACGCGATCACTGGGAAATAGAAAAACCGGAAAAAAATCCCGTATGGAACCTGGTTGCACTCGGCACGACAGGTGTGTTCGATAAGGCATCAACGCTTTGGGCGATGCGTGAGTTTCCTATAGACCTTGTGAGATGGGACATCAAAAATTCGCACCGGAAGGATATTGCATTACTCCCTCCTAATTTCCGGAACCAGTACACGAAAGAGCTGCTGCCCCCGGGGGAATTGCCCGTACACCGTCATAATGCAAATGCATTTACGCTGGATGGAGGTGACCATGGCATGAGCGAACTGGCAGGCGACGAATACCTGCTGCCTTACTGGATGGCTCGCTACCTGGATGTAATTGAATAGTCTCGTGCAAGCGGTCATCGATTACCCATCAATCGAAAGGGGCGCCACTTTATGGCTGCTCCCTTTCCTGATGGGCGGGTACTGAAATTAATCAGTTCGTATTTTCAGCATGGACAACGCCGTCGAGCATGTTGCTCACTTCAAGAATAGTAAACGTTTTTGTACCCGATGGCACGTTCCAGCTTACCTTTTGACCCTTCCTGTACCCTATCAGCGCTGTGCCGATCGGCGACATAATGGATATTTTTCTCTTTTTGATGTCTGCTTTTTCAGGCGTAACAACCGTGAGGCGCATCAACTTTCCGTCTTTCTCGTCGCGGATAGCCACGAACGAATTCAGCCGCACAACGTCATCGGGCATATCTTCCTTTTCTACCACCTTTGCTTTCTTCAGCTCCAATTCCATTTCTTCTGCGTCCTGGCGGTTAAAGGTTGTTTTGCCGGCACCGCTTTTTAAGTTCAGCATAATGATCTCGTAGTCGCTTTTCAACAATATCAGTTGTTCTTTTACTTGTGGCATAAATTTTAATTTATAAATGAATCAAATTTTTTTACAACATTTTTTGGGAAATATATTTCCTCAAAGCTTTTGGTTTCCTGTTCACTGG
>CBIGXK010000437.1:0-2885 GCA_966193805.1 uncultured bacterium
ATGTCGGATAACGCGGAAGACAAGGAAGGAGCGGGGTCGGGATACGATTTTGTTGATAAAACCAACAGCCAGTCTTATCGTTACGAGGTGGTGGATGCGCCGCCCGATGCAGAAGACGGTCCCGATTTTTACTGGAACGGCTGTTACAAAGCAATTGCTGCGGCGAACCAGGCCCTGGAGTTCATTGACCAGGCCGGTGATAAAACCCAACTGAGCGCACACCGTGGCGAGGCGCTGGTAGCCAGGGCCTATGCGCATTTTATGCTGGTTACCTTGTTTGCAAAGGTGTACAACCCCGCAACGGCCGCTTCCGATCCCGGTATTCCCTATGTTACTGAAACGGAAAAGGTCACGTTCAAAAACTATGAGCGCGGCACCGTGGCGCAGCTTTACGACAGCATCGAGAGAGACCTCACGGAAGGGCTCCCGCTTATCAACGATGCGATCTATGGAACAGCGCCTAAATTTCATTTTAACAGGAAAGCGGCCAATGCATTTGCTGCGCGCTTCTACATGTTCAGGCAGGATTATGAAAAGGTGGTAACCTACGCTACTGCCGCACTCGGCAACACGGTTACCGACAACCTCCGCCCCTGGAACTCGGTGCTGACCAACCTTCAATACGCCGAGCTGCAGGCGGAATACACGAAGTCGACCACTGCCGGAAACCTGTTGCTGCAGGAAGCGCCCTCGATTTGGGGCAGAAGCTATCCGTCCCTGCGCTACGGCATCGGAAACAATGTTGCAAATGAACTTTTTGGCAGGCCAAATGTAACGGGTGGATTTTATGCCTATGATTTGTACGGCGCCAATCCGCAATCGTATAACATTCCTAAATTTTATGAGCATTTTGTAAGAGAGAACCTCAACGCCAATTCCGGCAACGCATATAACACCATTCCGCTGATAACCGGCGAAGAAGCGCTGCTGAACAGGGCAGAGGCCTACCTGAGGTTAAATAACCCGGGAGCGGCAATCAATGACCTTAATTTGTTTATCAGCCAAAATATCGACAAATACAATCCCGCTCAGCATAAAGTGTCGGCATCAAAATGCGCAAATTATTATGGCGCCTCATCAACCACCGGTATATTCCTGGCCATACTCGATTTCAAACGCGCCTTTTTTATGCATGAGGGATTGAGATGGTTCGACATTATTCGTTTGGGCATTCCCGTGGTCCATACAACTGCCGAAGGTGAACAGATATATTTGGCGCCGGACGACAACCGGAGAGTATTGCAATTACCCGCACTTACCAAACAGGCGGGCCTTGAACCTAATCCGCGATAACATGAACTTGCGAATGAAGAAAATACAAACAATACTTGCTTCCATCCTGGTTATGGCGCTCATGGCTTCGTGCACGAAGAAGGAGGATCTCAACCTTGTGCCGCCGGTTGGCCTCGGCGGTGAAACATGGGAGAAGACCGCTATTGACCAGTGGCTGATGGACAGCCTCACCATTCCCTATAACATAGAGGTAAAATATCGCTGGGATCCGTGGGAACTACCGCTTGACAAAACACTCACGCCGCCCGACGAGAGCAAGATCATTCCTGCCATGACCGCTATCAAGAGGGTATGGATAGATCCCTACAACGCGGAAACCGGCAGTGACCAGTTCATGAAAAAATATTCGCCGAAGCAGTTTAAACTGGTGGGAAGTGTGGAATATAACTTCAATGGAACGGTGCTGCTCGGTCAGGCCGAAGGAGGAAATAATATCGCCTTCTTCGACATCAACCAAAACTTCGATAAGGACCCGGTTTCTTCCACGAGAAGGATGATCCATACTTCGCATCACGAATTTGCGCACATCCTGCACCAGAACGTATTGTACCCGCAGGATTTCAAAGGCGTGTCGAACAGGTTGGGCCTCACCGGCTATACGGCCACCTGGTTCAATGTTTCTGAAGAAGAGGCACAGGAGAACGGGTATGTTACAGCATACGCCATGTCGAAGGCCGATGATGATTTTGTGGAAACGGTATCTATCATGCTGATGGAAGGGAAAAGCCGCTTCGATGAGATCGTGTCGTCTGTTAATCCCACCGCTCAGCAGGCTTTGCGCCAGAAGGAGCAGTATGTGGTGAATTATTACAAGGAAGTATGGAACATTGATTTTTACAGCCTGCAAACCAGGGTGCAGAACGCATTGAACAACCTCATTCCCCCGCAAACCGTTGAAGAGGCTTTCGGTTTTGGCAGAACGTACACCATCGCAAATGTTGATCCCCGGAACCAGGCCCTCCTTCCGCAAAGCTCGTCGTGGATGGCGCTGTATAAGGAGTGTGAAGACAGTGTTGCGGCGTTACCCTTCGGTATTCCGGTGAAGCTTGATTCGGTTGAACTAATTTGGGCGGCGGCCGACCAGGTAATTTTGAGTGGCTACATCGAGCAGGATGGCAACATATTCAATGCCAATTATGGTTATAGCGTGTCGGTTGCTGGCGGCAAGTACACATTTACTTACCTGGGTGAAAATGAAACGGGCACAATTGTGAAGGATGCCATGACGCCGCTGCTGAATTATTTTTCAGGTAACCAGTTTACCATTTCATGGTATGCCGATCCGCTCACCAGCATTTATCCCCGGGTAAAATTCACGCCGGCCGCGTCGCCGGGAACTTATTTCCTGGGGTTGTTATTGCCTTAACAGTAATTCAAGATGATGAAGAAATATATCCTGTTATATGTGTTGATTGCCGCCGTGCTCTTACCGGCATGCACAAAAAAGACGGATCTTCTTTTTCCCGAACCCGTAGATGTAAGGCTCGAAAAAGCCCTGCAGGCCTACCACAGTGCGCTGATGCAGGCACCGGGCTGGAAGTTGTTCGTGTACCCGAAAGGACTGCAAAGCCAGGGCAGAGAAGTGGGTGGGC
>CBIGXK010000438.1:0-2879 GCA_966193805.1 uncultured bacterium
GCCGTACGTATGAGCAGCCGAAATCCTTTACGCGTGATGGCGGTTGCTGCCTCCGTACTGCTTTGCTTAAGTGTATTGTTGAACATTTATTTGTTGCAGCGATACAGAACCTTCAGTAAACGGTACGAGGTTTTGCTGGCCACGCAGTCGCAAATAGCCCAACGCAACGACGTGCTGCAAGCCCGGCTGCTCGCTTACGAACGGGCAGCGGAGATGATGAAAGATCCACAGTTTGCTATCGTGAAAATGCGGGCGATGCCTGGTAGCCCGGATTCGGCGAGCACGTCGCTGGTGTATTGGAACACCGTTACCAAAGATGTGTACCTCGCGGGCAGCCAGCTTCCTGCGCCGCCTGCAGGCCGGCAATACCAATTATGGGCGATTGCCGATGGCAAGCCGGTGGATGCGGGTGTTTTTGAAATGGGCGATGCATTGCCGATGGTCAGGATGAAGAAAATAATGGTTGCCCAGGCTTTTGCGATCACCCTTGAAAAGGAAGGCGGCAGCCCAACACCCAGCATGGATAAAATGTACGTTATGGGCAAGCTTTAATACCGGCATACCATGTTCAAAACCTATCTGAAATTTGCGTTCCGCAACCTTGTCAAAAAGAAATTTATTTCCTTCACCAACATCATCGGGCTGTCGTGCGGGATGGCCGTTTTCATCCTCATATCACTTTGGATATGGAATGAACTGACGTTCGACAGGTATCACGATCACTACCACCGTATCGCCAAGGTTAGACTTAACATAACCAGTAACGGCGAAATACAAACTTCAAAAACGGTACCGCTGCCGCTGGCAGATGAGCTGCGCGCAAACTACCACAACAACTTCAAATATGTAGTAACCTCTTCCCACAGGCTAAATCATGTACTTGCATCAGGAGAGAAAAAATTACTAAGGAAAGGTGTTTACTTGAGCGCAGAAGCGCCTGAGATGCTTTCGCTTAAAATGGTTAAAGGCGATGTGTCGGGGTTAAGTGACCGGCATTCTATATTGTTGTCTGCATCAACGGCGAAAGCCTTCTTCGGCGATGCGGACCCGGTGAATAAGGTGATGACCATCGATAAAGAGCAAAGTGTTAAAGTGACCGGTGTTTTTGAGAATCTCCCTGACAACACAACATTTGGCGACCTGGCCTTTATTGCTCCCTTCGACCTTTACATTAGCCATCAAAAGTGGATCACCAACATCAGTACGCCATGGAGCCGCAATCCCATTCAGTTATATATTCAACTGGCTGAAACCGCCGATATCAACCAGGTTGCTGCGAGGATAAAAAACATTGTCCGGGCAAAAGCCGGTGAAGATGACGCCGGCAGAAAATCTGCCGTAATACTGGAGCCGATGAGTAAATGGCACTTGTATGCTTTTAAGGATGGACAAAATACCACGGGCAGTATTCGTTATGTAAAGATGTTCGCGCTCATCGGTGTTTTTGTATTGCTTCTTGCCTGTTTCAATTTCATGAACCTGAGTACGGCACGTTCCGAAAAGAGGGCCAGGGAAGTGGGCATTCGAAAGGCAATCGGCTCCCTGCGGTCACAGCTAACCAAACAATTCTTTGTTGAATCCATTCTGTTGTCTTTGCTTGCCTTTGCTTTTGCTGTTATGCTAGCGCAGTTGGCTCTTCCTTTTTTCAATGAAATTGCAGGCGAGACTTTAGTGATCTTATGGAACAACGTTTATTTCTGGATGTTCGGTGTCCTCTTCAGTGTAATCACGGGATTGCTTGCGGGTATCTATCCTGCGGTTTATCTCTCTTCTTTCCATCCTGTTAAGGTTTTGAAGGGCAGTTTCCGAATTGGCGGTAACGCATCCACAGTACGAAAGGCGCTTGTTGTGCTCCAGTTCACTGTATCTATCATCCTTGTTATCTGCACCATTGTTATTTTCAGGCAAATCGAACATGCTAAAGAAAGGGCAATAGGATATGATCCCGATAATCTTGTATTGATTCCAATGATAACCGATGATATTCCCAGCCATTTTGATGCCGTGAAAAACGAACTGTTGAAAACAGGTGCCGTTGCGGCAATGGCAGCATCCGAAAGTACCACAACCGACATCTGGGGCACAGACAGTGACTTAGACTGGAAAGGCAAGGATCCGAATATTACCGTTGATTTTCCCAATACAGGCGTATCTGTAGATTATGGTAAAACTGTTGGCTGGCAATTTATCGGGGGCCGTGATTTCTCGAGGCAATTTGCTACTGACTCAACAGCATTCATTTTGAATGAAGCGGCAGTGAAATTCATGGGCCTCGAAAATGCGGTTGGAGAAGTTGTTCGCTGGAAGGGAAAGCCATTTACGGTTATCGGAGTGATTAAGGATATGGTCGTCGAATCCCCATATGACCCGGTTAGGCCGTCTATTTATTGCCTGGCGCGAGACCATGATAACTTTGCCATCGTAAAATTAAATGCTGCAATAAATACCGCTACGGCCCTGCAGCAAATCGAAACGGTATTCAGGAAATACAGCCCGTCCGCTCCTTTCGAGTTTGAATTCATTAACGAGCGTTACGACCGAAAATTTACTTCGGAAGAACAGGTGGGTAAACTGGCAGGCTTCTTTACCCTGCTTGCTGTTTTCATTAGCTGCCTGGGTATTTTTGCGATGGCATTATTTATGGCAGAGCAGCGGTCGCGCGAGATAGGAGTGAGAAAAGTATTTGGAGCTTCTGTGTTCAGCGTGTGGCGGCTATTATCAAAAGAGTTTACACAATTGATCTTTGTTTCATGGATGATTGCACTGCCTGTTGGTTATTACGTAATGTTCAACTGGCTGGAAAGTTATCATTACAGAACAAATATTTCGTGGTGGATACTGGCGGTTGCGGCGATGGGAGCTTTATTGGTTACGCTTGC
>CBIGXK010000439.1:0-2869 GCA_966193805.1 uncultured bacterium
TTTCCGGCAAAATCACATTGCTTGTACCCTATTTGTACCTGCAAATTACAACAGATTGATTTATAGTCCCTATTATATTTTGTATTGGAAAGTAAACAACGTCCATTTAAACGCAGGCTTTCTGCGTCTCACGCATCATCGTCTCCTAAACTATTTCATATATCGCGCGGTAGGCTACCTGCATGCGCGCGATCTCGTCGTCCGTTAATTCAGTAAACTGCTCGCGCCGGCGCTTCGGAAAAATGCCTTTATTCTGATAATGCGCTTTGAGCCATTCATATCCGACAGGTCTTACTGGCATGACGATATCTTTACTGTAAAATGCGTAAGTGGTACTGTAAATTACATAAAAATAGTCAATGGATACTGTAGAACAGATATTTGGATGATAAAACGACTTTCTCGGCATTTATCGTGGGAAAAACACATAGAGGTTGCTGTAAAATAGCTAATTCTGGCATTCGCGCACTGTAAAACAGCACAAAAGCCGGAATCAAATCACCCTGGCCTTTGGAAATTCACTTTCATATCTACTCCCTTTGATAAGGTTTGATATACGACACAATATCTCTCTGTCAGTTTTGCAAGGGTTGAAATTTGATCGTCTGTAGCTTCCGTATCAATCGAAAACAATAGTCGAATAGATGTAAAGCCGACCGGAACATCTTTGGAGACCCCCAATGTACCGCGGAAATCCAAATCTCCTTCTGCTGTTATTTTCCCTCCCTTGACCTCAATCTCTGTCGCGGTCGAAACTGCTCGAAGCGTAACTCCTGCACACGCTACTAACGCTTCTAATAATAGATCGCCCGAACAAACAAGCATTCCGGTCCCTCCGGTATATTTATGCAGCCCTGCCTCCACTATTGCCTTTCCCGATTCGACTTTGCAGGTAATGCCTTCACCTATAGCGCCAACTGCTCTAAGCGTTAATCTTGCCGAATCAGGATCGGCCCGATATGTTTCTTTCAACGGGCCCTGCAATTTTTTTAGCTCTTCCTGTGTCATTTTAAAAAATCTACCTGTTATTTTCACCATACTCCGCGGCTTATTCAGCAACTTGAATTTGGTCGTGCGCCTCTTTCGAATATACGCAATAATGTTCTGTTTCACAGCCGCTTATTAACTACCGGTAATTACTTTCCCTTAAACCGGCATTTTTAAGTCGTTTGACAGAAGAAATCTGCGAAATTTTTGGCAGCTTCGGTGATTGCCTGGTGGCAGCGATTCGCAATGTGTTCTTTATGACTTCAATTTTTCATCATGTCAGCATTCGAAATGGATGAGCCGTTTGATTTACCAGTGGAATATCAGGGGAGAGAAACGATGTATCCTGCACGCCTGGTCAAGAGAGGGTATAGTTATAAGATCCATGTGGAGGCGGATGGGCAGGAAGTTATTTTTGAACTGGATGAGGAAAGAAATTTCCGGGCGATTTTCGAAAGTGCTGATAAAAAGCCAATACGCCTTGAGATCGTGAAGGCAATCGGCGAAGCGCTTGAGAAACATCTGCGTTAAGCACTCTCCCCAGGGCGGCCAGGGGGAAATGAGGTCAGGATTAAAGGCTATGAGAAAATCTTGTCAAATCATCATTCCTGAACGGCCAGCTTACAGACCGTACAGCATCTTTATCCTCTTCAATAATCGAAGCATTGTGCGGTCTTCGATTGTCTGATTGATTAACCCATCTACGAATCTGTCTTGCCTTATAATGAGTCCGATACATTGTAGTACCTGGTGTTCATCCAAATTTGAAAACCACACGCTATTATTCCTGTTTGCATTCAATTCGTCATTAATCGCATAGCAGTCCTCATTAATTAAATCTTCCGTATAACAAAAATTGATAAAATCACTGATGGCTTCCTTATAGCTGTATGGCGCCATTGTTAAGCTCTCGCTTAATGAATGCAAAGGCTTTTCATTTCCAAATCTTGCTATAAATCCGACTAACTGCGTAGCTGTTTCGCGATTCATTGTCAATTGTCAATTTAAAGTTATCCATCCGCAGCTTGCAAAATTACTTAATAATCAAAACCGGAGATTCAGGCATCGTTCCGGCAGAGGCTAACAATACGAACGGTATGCATCAAACGAAGACCTCCCGCGCGTTATGCACATATGAAAAATGTTGATTGCCTTCTTGTGGAAGCCAACCAGACAACCGTCAATCCCCATTTTTGCCCATCAACAAAAAGGCAAACCGAACAAATTTGGCTAGATTATTGCTAGTGAGTTTGCTCAATTATACACCCTCAACCCTGCTTATGGGGCTTTTTTATTACCTCCTAAAATGGAATCGAATTCCCGCCCCGATCGCACTGGGCTTGACGCTATTTCTTGCCAGCCCACTACAGGCGCAAATCAACATAAGTAACAGTCGCCCCACACTCGACCCCATAGCTAATGATACAACGAATTTTTCTCCCGACGCCCGCTATATTGAATTGAATGGCATCACCCCAGGCGAAGAAACCGACCAGCAGGTATCTGTAGTAGTATCAACCGAGGATACAGACGTAGTCGCCTCGATCGGAGCAGATCTCGTCGATAATGGCAAAGCTTTTATTAATTACCTGGTCAAAGAAGGGGCAGCGGGCACGGCTACCGTTAAAGTGGTTGTGACAGACAATGGCGCAACACCATCCAGTTTTACCCGAACTTTTCATATTACCATCGAAGCATTGAACCGCGAACTTGCCGCGAAACCTTCAATAGAAGCCACCTCCCTTCTGAAAGCCATTCCGAACCCTGCATTAGTGTCAACCCGGATATTTTTTTCCACTCCGAATGATGAGGAACGAGCAACGGTTGACCTTTACACGCTATCGGGCGTAAAAATCAAACAGCTATTTACAGGCAATATGGT
>CBIGXK010000440.1:0-2865 GCA_966193805.1 uncultured bacterium
GTACCTCCTCACCAGTCTCGTCTCTCGTCACCCGTGTGCGGTGTATAGTCTCACGGATCCCGTCTCACGTTTCCCGTCTCACGTCTCACGTCTCACGTCTCACGTCTCACGTCTCACGCTTCACCATGCTGCCTGCCACCAAATCATCTTCCATATTCACATGCAGCTTGCCCTCCTTATCAATAATCAACGATAAAAAATTCAACACATTCTTACCATACAATTTGCTTGCATCCGACGGCATTGTAGAAGCAAGCGACGAATTTCCGATGATACAAACACCATTATGCTGCACCGCTTCATTGTTCTTCGTAAACTCCGTATTCCCACCCGTTGCAGCGGCAAGGTCAACGATCAGCGAACCGTTTCTCATCTTCTCCAACATCTCCCCCGTAATGAGCACCGGCGCCTTCTTGCCTGGAATCTGCGCGGTGGTGATCACGATATCCGCCTTAGCGGTGCTTTCTGCAATTTTCTCTTTTTGTCTTCTCAAAAAATCTTCGCTCTGCTCCACCGCATATCCACCGGCCTTCGATGCATCGGCGGCGCCTTCCACCTCGATAAACTTTCCACCAAGGCTCATCACCTCTTCCTTCACCGCCGGCCTGGTATCGAACACTTCCACTACTGCCCCCAGCCTTCTGGCTGTGGCAATGGCCTGCAGTCCTGCAACACCGGCGCCAATCACCAGCACTTTAGCCGGCGGTATGCTGCCGGCAGCAGTCATGAACATCGGGAAATAGCGCGGGTATTTTTCGGCCGCCAGCAGCACTGCTTTGTAACCGGCAATATTCGCCTGCGAACTTAACACATCCATCACCTGCGCGCGTGTGGTTCGCGGCAGCATGTCGAGGCTGAAGACCGTGAGCCCGGCATCAAGCCACGACTGCATCAGCTCCTTATTAAACAACGGCTGGTAAACGCCAATCAACACTTTACCCTGCGGCACGTCATTGTTCGTAAAAGGAGGATGTATGGAGAGAAGGATGTCTGACGCTGCAATTACGTCGCTTCCCGGGTGAATGGACGCCCCTGCCTGGACGTACGCATTATCGTTACTGAATGATTTTTCGCCGGCGCCATTTTCAACATGCACCGTTATCCCTTTTTTTACCAGCGCCATCACCGTTTCCGGCAATAAAGAAACCCTGGTTTCCGACGACGGCTCTTTCAAAACGCCAATTATCATAGGCATTCAACTTTGATGCAAGGTGAACTAACATACAGAACAGCATGGAAGATAGAAATTTTTTCACGGACTTCAGAACCTTATCCTGAAATGCTGCCTTGTTTTGAATTCCTCCCTGAAGAAAACAAGGCCGAAAAAGAACAGGTCGATGCTGAGTTTTACCGACGGGTGCTGCCGGATCTCGTTCCAGGCCGACTCCATACCCCTGCTCCAATGGATGTCATCGAAAATTATTATCGATTCGCTTGTCGTTTTTGTAAGCAGCTCGCGAAAGTAATTCAACGTTGGCTGTCTGCGGTGATTGCCATCTATAAATGCGAGATCCACGTGCGGCATCCGCGCAACCATTTCGGGCAGCGTGTTGTCGAAGTTGCCGGTTACTACCCGCACATTATTCAATCCCACCCATGCCAGGTTGCTCTTCGCCATGTTGGCCACCGCATCGTTTCCCTCACCTGAAACCACAACCGAAGTTTCGTCGGCGGCCGCGAGGTATGCGGTAGAAATGCCGAGAGAGGTGCCGAGTTCGAGCACATAATGCGGCCGGTAGTGCTTTGCCATCCTGAACAGCAACTGCCCGTATTTCTGATTTTTTGCGGAGCGCCGCACGATGGCAGAAACGCTTCGCGACAAAACGCCGGTTTTGTTGCCCGCACCGAATTCTTCGAATGGTACCGGGGTGTGGTCGGCAAGCAGCCTGGTTCGCAACTGCTCCACGGATTTATATTCCGGGTAAGCATTCCGGTCGTTCAGCACATTACGGATGAAATCGAACACAAAAGGTGAATGAATGCCATGTCCCTTGCCGTTAGACGAACCGAACCAGTAACCAATATATTTGAGGGCAATGGTAAAGGGTGAGAACATGTTATGGATTCCTTTTTCTTTCCCAGGTTTCAAATGTATAGGAATAAGCGTGGCGCGCGTCCGCCTCGAAGGGGGTTGATGACACCAGTTGCCACTGCTGCATATCTATTTCAGGGAAAAAAGTGTCGCCTTCCAGTTCAGCATGCACGCGGGTCATATATATCCTGCGGGCCACCGGCATAGCCATCTTAAAAATTTCGCCGCCGCCTATCACGAATACCTCGCGTGCGTCGGTTTCTTTTTCGGCGAGTTGCAATGATTCGTCGAGCGAACCAGCCACCATAACGCCATCATCGCCCGCATGTTCATCTTTCCTTCTGGTAATGATCACGTTTGCCCTGCCCTTTAAGGCGCCTCCCAACGAATCATATGTTTTTCTTCCCATGATCACCGGCATTCCCCACGTGGTATTTTTAAAAAATGCCATGTCGTTGGGCAGGTGCCACAGCAACCGGTTATCCTTGCCGATGACATTGTTTTCAGAAGCCGCAACGAGTAAACTGATGATCATGATGTACGTTTAGCACTAAACCGCTACCGGCGCCTTTATGGCCGGATGGCACTGGTAGTTTTCCAGGGTGAAATCTTCATACCTGAAATCCTCGATATTTTTTATTTCCGGGTTCAGCCGCATGACCGGCAACGGAAAAGGCTTCCTGCTAAGTTGCAGGTGCGCCTGCTCGAGATGATTGTTATATAAATGAACGTCTCCAAACGTGTGAACGAAATCTCCGGCGCCGAGCCCGCAAACCTGTGCCATCATCATCGTCAGCAGCGCGTACGAGGCAATATTGAATGGAACGCCCAGG
>CBIGXK010000441.1:0-2861 GCA_966193805.1 uncultured bacterium
TTTGGGGCGGATTAGTATGGGAGTGAGGAAGTTAAAAGGGGGCAAAGGAGACGGGAGATGGGAGCGTCCTTCCACCCCAGAGGGGACAGGGCGATATCCCCCGCTGGCGGGGGTGGCGCGAAGCGCCGGGGGGTGGACAAAAGGCAAACGTGAGATCTGAGACAGAGACTGAAGACGGAAGTTGGGAGACGGCTGGTTTAATCTAAAAAAACTACCCCTTTCACACATTAAACTTAATCCCCTGCGCCAGGGGAAGTTGTGTGCTGTAATTGATGGTATTGGTTTGCCGGCGCATGTAGTTCTTCCAGGCGTCGCTCCCACTTTCACGGCCGCCCCCGGTTTCCTTCTCACCACCAAAAGCCCCGCCAATCTCGGCTCCGGAGGTGCCGATGTTCACATTGGCGATACCGCAGTCACTGCCCGTTTGCGAAAGAAAAAGCTCTGCCTCGCGAAGGTTCAGGGTCATGATGGCGGAAGACAAACCCTGCGGCACATTATTTTGCATGGCGATGGCATCGTTAATGTCCTCGTATTGGAAGAGATAAAGGATAGGAGCGAATGTTTCTTTCTGAACTATTTTGAATGATGGTTCCACTTCGGCAATGCAAGGCCGAACGTAACAACCGCTTTCGTAGCCGTCGCCTTCCAGCACGCCGCCTTCCACAATAAAGTTGCCGCCCTCCTGCTTACATTCCTCGATAGCCGCCAGGTATTGCTGCACCGCCTGTTTATCGATGAGCGGGCCCACATGATTTTTTTCAATAAGCGGATCGCCGATGGATAACTGCGCGTATGCCGATACGAGTTTTTGTTTTACCTGCTGGTACACTTCGCCGTGAACGATGAGCCGGCGGGTGGTGGTGCAGCGCTGGCCGGCAGTGCCAACGGCGCCGAAAACGCTGCCGAGTATGGCGATGTCGAGGTCGGCATCTTTTGAAATAATAATAGCGTTGTTTCCACCCAGTTCCAGCAGTGCTCGCCCCAGCCGCGCGCCAACCGTTGCAGCCACGGATTTGCCCATTCGGGTAGAGCCCGTTGCTGAAACCAGCGGTATTCTGCTGTCCGCCGCCAGCCATTCGCCCGCTTCCCGTTCACCTGCGAGGAGGCACGATACTCCCTCCGGAACATCGTTGCGGGAAAATACTTCGGCCACAATATGCTGGCAGGCCACTGCGCAAAGTGTTGTTTTTTCTGATGGCTTCCAAATGCATACGTCGCCGCAAACCCATGCCAGCATGGCGTTCCAGCTCCATACCGCCACGGGAAAGTTGAAGGCGGAAATGATGCCCGCGATCCCAAGCGGGTGCCATTGTTCATACATGCGGTGGGCGGGCCGCTCGCTGTGCATGGTGAGACCGTGCAACTGCCGCGAAAGGCCAACGGCAAAGTCGCAGATGTCGATCATTTCCTGCACTTCGCCCAATCCTTCCTGCAGGCTTTTACCCATTTCATACGAAACCAGTTGGCCAAGCGCCGGTTTATGCCGGCGCAGCGATTCGCCGATTTGCCTCACCACTTCTCCGCGCCGCGGTGCCGGCCACAGTCGCCAGGCGGCGAATGCTTTTTGTGCCTGCGTTACTGCCTGGTCAAAGTCGTTTTTATCTGCCGATGAAATGGTGCCGATGAGTTTACCGTCGACAGGAGAAAAGGATTCAAGGATGCGGCCCCCGCCTTTGATCCAGCGGCTGCCGGTGGAAACGCCATCGTTTTGTTGTTGCAGTCCCGGAAGCGGTGGGAGATTTTTCATGGGTGCAAGTTAGGAAAAAGGGTAGTGGGCAAAGGGGAAAGGGCAATATCGCGAATATTTGTTTTTGTATTTGTAATATGAAATATGTCGAAATGACTTTAAGAAACTATAGGCGTTGTAATAACTTCCCTCTGCCGTTTGTCCACCCCCGGCGCTTCGCGCCACCCCCGCCAGCGGGGGAAATTCCAGATTCACCATTGCCCTTTCACCTTTGCCCTTTCAACTTTGCCCGTCTCCCGCCCCTCAATACTGCTCATTCTCATTGGGAAAACTCTTTCCCTTCACATCTTTGATGTATTGCTGTACGGCGCCGGTTACCTGCTCGTGGAGGTTCAAATATTGCCGTAAAAAACGCGGCTTGAATTCGGTGTTGATGCCGAGCATGTCGTGCATTACCAGTACCTGTCCATCGCAATGCTTGCCGGCACCGATGCCGATGGTGGGCACATTGACAGTCTCGGAAACTTCCCTGGCCAGCGATGCAGGAATTTTTTCGAGCACCATCGCAAAGCAACCGGCCTGCTCCAGCAGCTTTGCATCTTTTTTTAGCTTTTCCGCTTCGTCTTCTTCTTTTGCACGAACAGTGTAGGTGCCGAACTTGTAAATAGACTGCGGTGTTAAACCAAGGTGCCCCATAACTGGTACTCCCGCAGCAAGAATTCTCGATGCCGATTCCAGTACCTCTTCACCGCCTTCGAGTTTTATCGCGTGTGCGCCCGTTTCTTTCATGATCCTGATGGCCGATGCCAGCGCCTCCCTCGAGTTAGACTGGTATGAGCCAAATGGCAGATCAACGACGACCAGGCTGCGGTTAACGCCCCTGATCACAGACGAAGCATGGTAGATGATCTGGTCGAGGGTGATGGGCAGCGTGGTTTCATGTCCGGCCATTACGTTCGACGCCGAATCGCCAACCAGTATCACATCCACGCCGGCGGCGTCGAAGATGCGTGCGAATGAATAGTCGTAAGCGGTGATCATGGAGATCTTCTCTCCATTCGCCTTCATCTTCTGCAGTGTGTTGGTGGTGATTTTTTTTATGTCTTTGTGGATGCTCATTTAGTGGTTAAAAGTTAAAAGTTAAAACGTCTCGTGTTTCACCATTGGCCATTGC
>CBIGXK010000442.1:0-2856 GCA_966193805.1 uncultured bacterium
CGAGGTCTTTCTCTTCGTCGTAGCTGAGAAGCAATGCATCTGGAGAAAGGGTTAGGTCGGGAACGTCCAGGCCCAGCCCGGCGCCGACGCCTTTATCATAAACATCAATCACATACTCAAGAGTGGTGAATGTGCCGTTGTGCATGTAAGGTGCGGTAACGGCGGCGTTTCTTACCGTGGGCGTTTTGAATGCACCCTTTGCATGCGGGGCGGGGCGCACGGCATAGCGGCCGGGGTCCGCATCGGCAACAGGTTTGGCAAAATGATCATCTGCAGTGGTGCCGAGAACTTCAAATTCGGTGAGGCGATAGTCGGGAGGAACAAGTCCGTTGAAGAGCGGTGCGAAGTGGCACGTACCGCATTGCGCCTTCCCCATGAAAAGATTAAATCCCTTCTTTTCATTGTCAGATAATGCATTTGCGTTACCGTTCATGTAGCTGTCAAAGCGCGACCGGAACGGCGTTAACGAACCAACGTATGCGGCGAGCGCCCGCAACGCATGCCGATAGGTGGGAAACGAATCTTGCGGCCATATTTTTTTGAACGCCTCAACGTAAGCGGCGTTATTGGAAAGCCTTTTTGCAACCGTGTCGCCGGAGCAGTTCATTTCTGTTTTGCTGTTAATGACCGAATCGGCCTGCTCTTCGATAGACAAAGCGCGGCCATCCCAGAACTGCGAATGCTGAAAAACTGCATACAGTAAGGTGGGCGTATGGCGTGGCAGGTTTGCTTTACCGTCAATGTTTTTATTCGTGGGTAACCCATCTGTAAAGTGCAGGCCCGGCGAATGGCAGGTGGCGCACGAACGAAGCTGGTTGCCCGACAGGGCGGGCTCGAAAAACAGGCTTTTGCCGAGTGCTTCCATTTCGGGTGTACGGTATCGTTTGCTTCGCAGAAACGGAATTTTGTTCAATGCGTGGGCAGCAAATAAATTGTCTGCATCACGATTTAGCACTTCGTTGCTGTCGGCCGGTTCCACCTCGCGGAGCATCCGGTTCATATACCTTCCCAATGGCATCGCAAAGTGCGTAATGAAGTGCAGCCGGTCGAACGAATCGAAATCTTCATGCGCTAACAAATAAGCTTCAGCAGCCGAAAAATAAGGTTCAACACTGTCGGCAATTTCTTCATTGTTGTTGCGGCCGGCAAGAAGCGTGTCTATCGTGCTAAGGGCCACATGCGCCTCGCGGATGCCGGATTTGATTTGCGGCGCGTCGAATCCCGTAATGTAAAGCGTGCTGATCCTGGTCAGCTCCAGCCGCAAGCTTTCCAGATCATCCTTTTTTGTTGTGTGAAAATCATGAAGAAGGGGCGCGATGCCGGCAGCAGACCTTAACAGCATAGCTGCCTGGACCGTCATCTCTTCAATGTGCGCGTGCGCATCTTCGCCAAATAAAATTGATTCTATTAACTGGAGACCGGTGGCATCCTTCAATTCCTCGCCCGGTTCCTCTTCCGTTAGCGGGGGGCCGTTCCACCCACGCGCCTGTTCAGGAAAATAGTATTCAAGAAAAAAGGCAATGCGCTTGTATTGCAGCCGGCAATTGAGGAACGCACCTTTAACCTTTGCAACAGCACTCGTATCATCGCGAAACGCGCCCAGCGCTTCTTTTAATTCACTCACCCTGCCGGTAAATGCTTTTAGTTCGCGGGTGAACCATTGCACCGGTGCATGAGGGTTCCGATCTGCCGGCGCGTTCCATATCGCTACGGTCACTACGATCAGCAGCACTATCGTTCCCAAAACCAGGTAAACTCTCATCGGGGTTGCCATTCAATTTTATATCACAATCACAATTGCGTATTAAAAATATATATTTGTTTACAATTTATAATTATAATTGTAAACTATTTATAACGAACTTAATGCCTAACGTGAAACAATTATCCCTGCCGATGCTCGTCGCCATACTACTGGCCGCCTGCACTTCCAACAACAAAAATGAGAACAGGATCATTGCAGAAAACCAACTGCCGGGCACAACCGACTGGCTGATCAATGTAAAGCCTGATTCTTGCGGTCCTCCCAACCACCGTTATTGCAGAAGGCCCCAAATAGAAGGGTACAGCTCTAAAACGAGCTACAGCGGTGGAGATACGGTGGATCTGTTTGTGAGCACCGAACCCAACGCACAATTCACCATCGACATTTACCGGATGGGTTACTACCAGGGGAAAGGTGGCCATCTTAAAAAAAGCGCCGGTCCGCTGCAGGGCATGAAGCAGGCTGAACCCGAACCCGATCCGAAAACGAACTTCTTCGAATGCAACTGGGAATCGAGCTACAGGTTCGCGGTGCCCGACGACTGGTTAAGTGGCGTATATCTTTGCAAGCTTACCACCATGCCCGACAAATTTCAGTCGTACATTATTTTCATTGTGAAGGACGACAGACAAGCGGACCTCATCTTTCAGTGTTCGGACCTTACCTGGCAGTGCTACAACCGCTGGCCGTACTGGCACAGCATGTACGATGAAGGACATGTTCCCTGGGTAAATACCAACGGCGCAAAAGTGAGCTTCGACAGGCCCTATGCCATATATGTGAATGAACTGCCGATGGGTTTCAACGGCCTTTCTAATGGCAGCGGAGAATTTCTGATGTGGGAATACCCGTTAAGCTTCTGGATGGAAAAGGAAGGTTACGATGTTACCTATATTTCGAATATAGATACGCACAGCGATTCCACTGAACTGCTGCGGTCGAAAGGCTTTTTGTCGGTAGGCCATGATGAATACTGGACACACGAGATGTTCAATAACGTGAGGAATGCACGCGACAAGGGCGTAAACCTTCTTTTTCTGAGCGGCAACTCTGTTGACGGCACCGAATATCTCGAGCCTTCAACTGACGGC
>CBIGXK010000443.1:0-2853 GCA_966193805.1 uncultured bacterium
AAGGAGAATTGAGTTATAAGTTAAAAGTTAAAACCCTGCTCCCGTCTCCCGTCTTCCGTTTGCTTTCTTCCCGCCGATTAAAAAATTTCTCCCCTGGTAGATTGTTTGAAAAAATGCAGTAGCTTTAAATAGTGATTAACTTTTGTGTGTAAACGTAATAGCTAATCATTTAAGGAGGCCCGTAAGCCTCCTTTATTTTTTTGTTTCCCCCGCTGGCGGGGCGGCGCGAAGCGCCGGGGGTGGACCCCCTCACTTCTCCAAAAGCGGCGCAATATCTTCCTTCCAAATCTCATAACCCATCCGGTTCATGTGCAACTGATCATCCAGAAACAACTCTGCCCGGGGCTTGCCATCGCTGTCCAGCATCCGATGATAAACGTCCACATACGCTGTTTCAGAATAACCCGACAAAAACTGCCTGATCATCGCATTCGCCTCCTCCATAACCGGCATATACTGCGCCCTGCTCGGACTCGGCTTAATCGAAATAAACACAACGCCGGCCGAAGGCAGTTGGGACCGGATCAATTTGAAAAGCTCCATGAACCGCTGCAACACCTCGGTAGATTTCGCCCCGGCAGCAATATCATTTTCGCCCGAATAAATAACCAACTGCTTCGGATGATAGGGAAAGATGATGTCGTCGGCGTACCTTATCGCATCGTTCAAACCCGAACCACCAAAACCTCTTTGCACAATCGTATAGCCGGGAAAGTAAGATGGAAGACTGTCCCACATCCTGATGGACGAACTGCCAATGAACAGTATGGCGTCTTTTGGAGGAAGCTGCTGCGCATCGGCTTTTTTGAATGCTTTTATCTCGCTGTAAAAAGGCTGACTCGCATCCCTGCAGGCATAAAGCACAACAACAGCGATGCAAACGAAAAGAAAAAACTGAAATCTTCTCATAACAGGTTTTGCAAAGGACAATTTATTTTAAATAGGGACTTTCAATACCTAATTTCCTTAATCCATTCTGTATTTCCTCATTTTCCATTAACAATTTCCATAAAAGTCCCGAGCGGTAGTTTTCTATCATCACCACGATCGGTCCCTGGTCAATGGCGAGATGATATTTCGAATACCAGTTTTCCGACTCGTTAAACGCATCCACGAACCCATACTCGCTCCAGATCTTATCGCCCAAATCTTCATAAAAATGCCTTAGTGCCTGCATTGAATATTCCGGCGTATAAGGAAAAGCCGAAAGCGCCGCACTCGGCGTGATCACGCCAAGGTCGTTCGTCGGCGAATGTGCCGAATACCCTTCGGGGTTATAACTGGCCGTAAGGCCCCAGCAGCTTGCGCCATATCCCTTAAACTTCTTCGGATTGCGGATACAATACTCACGGTTAATGAGCGTGTGATTGCGGTTCTGCTCCCAGTAATCGGCATACCTGTCTTTCAACCCGTGTGGTTCGATGCCCAAAAATGAATAATGACTGAAGAACAGCGGCCCGCCGTATTCAAACCCGAGCGGCAGGTGAATACCATAATAATCACGACCGTTATTGAAGTAGTTGTTATTCGCCCAGCCACGATGGTAAACATCGGCACTTATGCCATGCTGTGAAGACGATGCCGCAAGAATGTAAGTGATGAAGCATTCGTTCCATCCCCTTATCTCGTGGTTCATCTTCCAACCCTGGTTGGGACTCCAATGCCAATACAGCACATTAATGCCACCCCTCGTGAACCAGTCCCACTCGGCATCGTTCCATAAAGTGGTGATGCGGTTCCTTATCTCCCTTTCTTCCCTGTTTTCGCCGTTGAAATACTGTTTAGCAGCAAGCAATCCCTGGAACAGAAAGGACGATTCAACAATGTCGGCGCCATCGTCGTTCCTGCTGAAGGGAATGGTTTTTCCCGTAACCCCATTCAACCAATGCGGGAACATGCCGTGGTAATGATCGGCCTTAAACAGAAATCGTAAAATTTTCAGCATGCGTTCCACTGCTGCCTCCCGTGTTATCCATTTTCTCTCCGTGGCCACAACAATCGCCATAATGCCGAAGCCGCTACCGCCAATGGTAACGATCTCCCTCTCTGTTTGGTCGGCCAGGGTGCTTTCCGGCGCGAGTCCGCTTACCGGGTGGCCGTTATCCCAGAAGTACCTGAACGTTTGCCGTTGCACCAGGTCGAGCAGTTGGTCGTCACTCAAGCCTTTCTGAATTTTCATCACAGGCTGTACAGCGTTCTTATCTTTTTGCGCAAACAGCGAACGGGGAAAGACTGACGCGATAAACAATGCGAACAGAAAATATATACT
Source organism: uncultured bacterium (assembly GCA_966193805.1). GTDB lineage: Bacteria > Bacteroidota > Bacteroidia > Chitinophagales > Chitinophagaceae > Flavitalea. Next base: position 2,270 of record CBIGXK010000443.1, read on the forward strand.
CTTCATTTTATCAGCTTTTTACAGGTGAGGACTTTGAAACCCAAGGTTTGTTAGCCCGGTTTTCACTTCGGGGCAGCTCATAAAAAGATCCCACAGCAAACCGCTGCGGTAGTTTTCGATCATCACGATGATGGGGCCCTGGTCAATTGCCAGGAATGAATCGGCAAACCATTGTACATCGAGGTTGAACGCATCTACAAAGCCATATTCCTTCCAAATTTTATCGCCCAGCTTATAATAGAAGAATTTCAACGCCGCCATCGAGTGATCGGGCGTGTAAGGAAAAGACGACAGCGCCGCCGTTGGAGAAATGACGCCAAGGTCGTTGTCGGGTGCGTGAGCGGAGTAGCCGGTATTGTTATCGCTCGCCGTCAACCCCCAAACCGAACTGCTGTAACCGGTGTGATTGCGGGGATTGTCCACGCAATAATTGTAATTGATGAGTGCATGCGCGGTGTTTTGCGTCCAGTAGTTGGCATAAGCATCCTGCAGATCGTGCGGATCGAGGCCGAGACAAGAATAATGCGAAAAGAAGAGCGGGCCGCCTAACGCCGGACCGAGCGGCAGCTGTATAACATAATAAG
>CBIGXK010000444.1:0-2820 GCA_966193805.1 uncultured bacterium
GTGTCGAAATCTGCATTTCGTACCACAACGAAGGCAGGTTCAATCCGAGGTGAGGATCGTTGCACAGAATCGGTCTGCCGCTTTTTGTTTTCGCTCCCGCTGCTACCCAGTTATTGCTGCCGTTATCCTTATCTGTTTTGACGGTCTGCACGTTCACCGGGCGCTTCCACTGGAAATACAAAGAATCGGCATAGGCAGGAACCGCAGTATCCACACCGGGTGCGTGAAACAATGTGCCCTTTGGTATCACCGGATCCGATGAATCCGACATCAGCGGATATAATTTATTGTAGTCTTCTTCGGAGAAAAATGATTTCGCATTGGTGTATTCAATATCGCTGCCGCCGCCGGTAAGATCGAGGCTCAAATACATCAACAGCAGCGCCGTTTTCAGGTTGCTCCATTTTTCGGGTTTGTAGTTCAGCAGGCGATACTCCAGTGGCAGCGAAGAAACGGTAAGCGATGCAACATACGCGTTCACTCCTTCGGTGTATGCATTGATCTGCATCCTGGTTTCTTCATCTTCCATCATTTTTGTCAGCGACCTGCGCGCACCATACACCATTCCCATTCTTCGCATGTTGCGGTCGTTATTGAGGTAGGCGCTGTCGGGGCCCGCACCCAGGATTTCGGTGAGGCGCCCGGCGGCGGCGTATGTTTGAAACTCCATCTGCCACAGCCTGAACTTTGCGTGCAGGTATCCCTGTATGAAGCACGCATCGCGGTCGTCCTGCGCAAACACATGCGGCACCAGGCGCTCATCAAAATAAATATCCGCATCGTGACCAATGCCCGGCACAATCATTTCATCTGAAAAATCATGTTCAACCGCTTCGGCATTCTGCCAAAAGCCATGCTGAGGAGAAAAAAAACTTCCGAAGGGAGGTGTTTTACCAAATGAAACGCTGAGGATGATAATTACAATAAGCGTAATTACCAGTGAAACAAGCAATTTAACCACCTTCATTGCATAAAACTAATTATTCTGCAGCATATTTACCAGCCTTTCCACTTCCTGTTCGGTATTGAAAGCATGAAGCACCACCCTCAGCCTTTCCTCGCCTTTCGGCACACTTGGATACAATATTGCGCGAACGTCCAAACCTTCCTGCTGCAGCCGTTTTTCCATATTCTTCACCTCCTCGTTACCAGGGATGATTACACCCTGGATCGGGGTAACACTGTCGCATAAACGAAGGTTGCAATTTTTTTCACGGAATATCCCGACCAGTGTGTCGAGATGCTTTCTTTCTTCCATCATGGTCGGAAAAATTGAATAGGAATAGCTGATGGCGTTCACCGCTGCTGCCGGCATGCCGGTGGTGTAAATAAAGGGGCGGCTGAAGTTGATGAGGTACTCCCGCAGCGTTTCGCTTCCCAGAACGATCGCACCATGGCAACCCAGTGCCTTACCGAATGTATGGACCCTCGCAAAGCATTTCTTTTCGAGGCCGAGCGCCTGCACCAATCCTTCGCCGTAATTACCAACGATGCCGGTGGCGTGTGCTTCATCAACAATCAGCGAGGCATTGTAACTTTCGCACAAAGCGGCCATTTCTTCGAGCGGCGCCATGTCGCCATCCATGGAAAAAACGGATTCTGTAACAACGAAAATATTCCCGGCGGCGTTTTGGAGACGCCGCTCGAGGTCGTCGGTATTGTTATGATCGAATGAAAAGGCGAATGCGTGGCTGAGCCGTATGCCGTCGCGGATGCTGGCATGACTGAGCTGGTCGAACAACACGGTATCATTGCGTTGCGGAATTGTTCCCAGCAGTCCCACATTTGCATCGTAGCCGGAATTAAATATTAAACCTGCTTCCGCCTGGTGAAACTCAGCGATCTTGTTTTCCACGTCTTCTATCAGCGAATAGTTCCCTGAAATCAGCCGCGAGCCGGTAGATCCGTAAAACTTATCCCCGGCTTCATCATTCCTGAGATGGATGTGCTTATGCGTAACGATGCCCAGGTAATCGTTTGAACAGAAGTCGACGGCAGACGGATGTTGCCGAAGTTCCCGGTAAGCATTTGCTTCTTTACGGTGCAGCAATTTTCTCCTGAGGAAGTCTTCGTTCATATCTTTATGGGCAGCAAAGGTCTTTAATTTGATAAATATATGGACGTAAAGGAGCAGCACGACAGTAAAAATATTTTGGGCTTGCAACTGCCCACCGACCCCCGGTGGGTCGATCTTGCGTCAATTTCTCTGCAGGAAATACTCACCGATCACGCCTATTGCGAGCAAAAGGCGGCCACCAGTTGCATTTCGCTGATACAGCGGTATCCCGATAAGGAGAAGCTGGTGAAGGAGCTTTCACCCATCGTTACCGAGGAGTGGGGACATTTCAGGATGGTGTGGGCAGAGCTGTCGAAGAGAAAGCTGAAGCTGGGCAGGCAGCGAAAGGACCTGTATGTGAACAAGCTGATGGAGTTCCAGGTGAAGGGCGCCGGCGAGGAAGAGGTGTTGCTCGACAGGCTCCTGATTTTTGCACTGATCGAGGCGCGCAGTTGCGAGCGTTTTAAACGGTTAAGCGAAGGTTTGGAAGATGCGTACCTGAAAAAGTTTTACAGGAGGTTTATGGAGAGCGAGGCAGGGCACTATCATTTGTTTATTGATTTGGCGGAAACGTATATAGAGAAGCCGAAGGTGCGCAGGCGTTGGAAGGAATGGCTGGAGTATGAAGCCGGTGTAATCGGCGGGTTGGAGGTGCGTGGGGACAGGATGCATTAGGGAGTGGGGAGTGGGCAATAGGCAATAGGCAATAGGCAATGGGCAATGGGGAGTGGGCAATAGGCAATGGGCAATGGGCAGTGGGGAGT
>CBIGXK010000445.1:0-2814 GCA_966193805.1 uncultured bacterium
GCCATAGAGTTTCACGACAACAATTTTTTCGTATCGGAAAAACGCACGGTTGAATTTGCAGGTCTCATCAGGCCCGAGAAGATGAACTGGTGGGGAATGGCGCGCATTGACACGATGCATAAGTTCAAAGATTCGTCGCTTGCATTGATCAGGGAAGCTGGCTGCCGCATCATTTTTTTTGGCGCCGAAAGCGGGAACGATTCGGTGCTGAAGCAACTGGACAAAGGCGGCACGCAAAGCGGCGAACAGATCGCGGCCTTTGCCGCGCGACTCAAAAAATTCGACATCATTCCCGAATATTCGTTTGTGCTCGGTACGCCCGCACCCTCTGCGGAACAGGTGGAGGCGCAGATCGACTTTGACATCAACTTCATCAAAAAAATTAAAAAGATCAATCCAAAAACGGAGATCGTACTCTACACCTACAGCCCGGTTCCCACCGAAGGCTCCGAGCTTTATGAGGAGGTGCTGGCCAAAGGCTTCAGGTTCCCGGAAAAACTTGAAGACTGGATCAGCCCGTCGTGGGAAAATTTCGATCTGCGAAAAAACCCCCTTACACCCTGGCTCACGCCGGCCATGATCGACAAGATCAGGAATTTTGAAACAGTATTGAATGGATATTTCCCAACGGTTACGGACATACGGTTAAATAGTTTTAAAAGAAGGGCCATCCAGGCAATATCAAGCGTTCGCTATAAAATCAATCTTCATAAATATCCCTACGAAATTAAGCTGCTGCAAAAAATATGGAAATACAGGCAACCGGAAATACAGGGCTTTTAGCGGCCTTTGAAATGTCATACACCGCTACCAGGAAAAAAGAGGAGAGGCTGTATCCTGACGACATCGTTGCGAAGCTGCCCTTCATAGGTCCAACGCACATTCACTTCAGCGAATGGCTGGTAAGAAACAGGTCGGCACAGCGGCTGTTGAGCTACCTGCGAACAAAGCAGAAACCTTTGCGCATATTGGATGTTGGGTGCGGCAACGGCTGGCTAACGGCTATGCTGGCCGCAATTGATGACTCGAGCGTAACGGGCATTGATATCAACACGACAGAGCTGCAACAGGCGAGGAGGGTGTTTGGCGACAGGCCGAACCTTAGATTCCTGACCGGGCAACCCGGAGATGCGCCCATTTGGGAAAGTTATGATGTGATTGTGTTCGCCGCTTCGATCCAGTATTTTCCATCACTAACAGGCACGCTCAACCGTATACTGTCGATACTGAATAAAACAGGAGAAGTTCACATTCTCGACACCCACTTCTACTCCGGCCATGAACAGCAGGCGGCACAGCAACGCAGCAACGCGTATTACAGGTCGATCGGCCAACAGGCCATGGTTGATTTTTATTTCCATCACGCCAAAAACGAGTTGGCCGGTTTCAATTATACTTATCTGTTTAATCCGTACAAATTAGGCAACCGGCTAATAAGGAAAAAAGATCCGTTTCCGTGGATCAGGATCACAGCATAATGACCATTCAAACAATATATCGCGCCATTCACAGGTACCGGTCGTTGACAACGAATCGCCTCAGCAGTTTGCCTATTGTTATCCTGATGCCGCACAGTGCCTGCAACTGCCGCTGCGTGATGTGTGATATTTGGAAAGGCAATCACCGGCTGAAGCAGCTTACAGAAGAAGACATTTCGGGTTTACTGGATTCATTGAAAAGTTTTGGTACGCGGCAGGTGCTGATGACGGGCGGCGAGGCGCTGCTCAACCCTGCATTTTTCCGGCTCTGCGCCATCTTAAAGAAACATAAAATCAGGATCAGTTTACACTCCACCGGCTTAACGATAAAAAAGCATGCGGAGCAACTGGTACGATGGGTGGACGACATCATCGTATCGCTGGATGGTGATGAGTGTGTTCACGACAGTATAAGAAATATCCCGGGCGCGTTCCAAAAGCTGAAAGATGCACTCGAAACACTCAGGTCGGCATCGCCGCGGTATCCGGTAACCGGCAGAACGGTTATCCATCGTTATAATTTCAGGGTATGGCCAGAGATCATTGATGCTGCAAGGGACATTGGGCTGGACAGGATCAGTTTTTTGCCGGCTGATGTGAGCAGCAGTGCATTTAACCGGAAGGTGTTGTGGAACGACGACAGGCAGCATGAGATATTGTTATCAAGGGACGAACTGCCCGCGTTGCAGCAGGTGATCGATAAACTATTGGTGAACCATGTGCGTGATTTCGGGAACAATTTCATTGCAGAAACGCCTGTGAAATTGCAAAAAATCTACCAGTACTATGCTGCGTTTTATGGTCTGAATGAATTTCCTTACAAGAAATGCAATGCGCCGTGGGTGTCGGCAGTAATTGAGGCGGATGGCAGCGTACGTCCCTGCTTTTTTCATGACGCTTATGGTAATATCAGGACTTCATCGCTGAACAACATCATCAACAGCGAAGCGGCTGTTGATTTTAGAAGAAAACTGGATATCGACACCAACGACACGTGCAGAAAATGTGTTTGCTACCTTAATTTATCACCCTTAACTGATCTGTCCTGATGAAGATACTGCTTACACATTCGTATTTCCTTCGTTTGGATCCCAAGCAACTGGCCACCGGCCAGCCGTATGCGCCGCTTGGAACGATGTATGCGGCGGCCTGCTTAAGAGAAAAGGGTCACACAGTGGCGTTGTTTGACACCATGTTTGCGCACGACCCGGACGAAGTGGTGGCGCGCCTGGAAACGTTCGATCCCGAACTTTTCGTGATTTACGACGATGGGTTCAATTATCTCACGAAGATGTGCCTGGAAAACATGCGTGAGGCCGCGTTTCAAATGATTGGT
>CBIGXK010000446.1:0-2812 GCA_966193805.1 uncultured bacterium
GAAGTTTTTCGTCTTTAGCTCGTCGTAATCCCTGTTTTCTTTTAAAAATAGTCCGTAAACCGGGTCTCTTTTGCGAAAAGTGATCTTTACTTGTTCACTGCCGGGAGGCATTTTTTCTGTAATGAACTTGTGGATTTCCTGTATCTCCATGTCATCAAATGTAATCTTTTAAACCCGGACGGGCCGCAACAATAATTTATTTACCATTTTATTTGGAATAAATCGCGGTAAAAGAGGTATCTTTACACCGTTAATTTGAGCCTCGCATTAGTAATCGTTAATTATTCTGCCAGTTTTACTTCGCATTTCTAGTTATTGTCTTTACTTGTTGCTTCTCAAATATTTTTTACTTATCAATTTTTTTTAGAATGAACATTTACGTTTCAAATTTGAGCTTCAACATTCATGATGACGACCTGAGAGATCTTTTTTCGCCATTTGGTGAGGTAGCTTCTGCAAAGATCATCAACGACAGGGCTACTGGTAAATCCAGGGGTTTTGCATTTGTTGAGATGCCTTCGGATAGTGACGCTCGCAAAGCGATCACCGAACTGAATGGTGGCAACTTCGACGGAAGAGACATCCGTGTTTCTGAAGCAAGACCCAAAGAAGGTGCGGCTGCTCCGCGTCGCAACAATCCTTTCAGGTACTAATCATACCAACTGAATTAAAAAAGAACCCTGGCAAATACCAGGGTTTTTTTTATGAAGACGATCTTTTCGATCCGGTTTCGATGTAAACGCCTGCTGATCATTTTGCCCTTCAAACAAAAACAGGCGATGGAACCCATCACCTGTTAAATATTAGTCAGAGAAGAACACCTCCAATTAGGCGAGTTCGGGAACGTCGGCCTTTGGAATATGCTTCCGGATCAGCTTCTCGATGTCTTTCAGGAACGGCCTTTCGTTCCTGTCGCAAAACGACAGTGCCGTTCCTTCCGCACCGGCCCTCCCGGTTCTTCCAATACGGTGAACATAAGTTTCAGGCACATTGGGCAGATCATAGTTCAGCACGTGCGACAGCTCATCAATATCAATTCCCCTTGCGGCGATGTCGGTGGCCACGAGCACGCGCGTACTCCTGTTCTTAAAACTTGTTAATGATTTCACGCGCTGCGATTGCGTTTTATTGCCGTGAATGGCCGCGCTGCTGATGCCCGACCTGTTCAGGAACTTGCAAAGCTTGTCGGCGCTGTGTTTCATTTGCGTGAACACCAGGATGTTTTTGATGTTCGGGTCTTGCAGAATATTCACCAGCAACTGCGGTTTAACGGCTTTGTCTACATGATAAACCGACTGTTGAATCTTTTCGACCGTGGACGAAACGGGAGTTACCTCCACGCTTACCGGGTTGTTCATGATGCGGTCGGCCAGTTGCCTGATGGGCAAAGGCATCGTTGCCGAGAACAATAAAGTTTGTTTGCGCGCGGGCAGTTTGGTGATGATCCTTTTAATGTCGTGGATGAAGCCATTGTCCAGCATCCTGTCGGCTTCGTCGAGCACCAAAAAGTTGAGGTGGCGGAAGTTCACGAGCCCCTGTGAAAGGAGGTCGAGCAGGCGGCCGGGCGTTGCCACAAGGATATCTACGCCGGAGCGGATAGCCTTTACCTGGTTCACCTGCGAAACGCCGCCATATACTACGGTATGTTTGAGATGGAGAAAGCGGCCATAGGCGCGGATGCTTTCCTCGATCTGGATGGCCAGTTCGCGCGTTGGGGTTAACACCAGCGCTGAAATGCCCCTTTCGCGTGAATCATTCACCGAAGCGTGTATCATCTGCAATAAGGGAATGGTGAAAGCGGCTGTTTTTCCTGTTCCTGTTTGTGCGCAGGCAAGAAGGTCTCTGCCTGAAAGTACAACGGGTATGGATTTTTGTTGAATAGGGGTGGGATTAGTGTATCCTTCCTGGCTCAAAGCCTTTAGAATAGGCTCAATGAGCTCGAGTTGTTGAAATAGCAATTGAATATGTTTTTTATAAGTGAAATTCCAAAAGATCAAATTGCTGATCTTGTGTCCTACATTAAGCCGACGCGGAATTTGGTGAAGTCTTCAGCACAAATAAAGAGAGAGCTAACAATGAAGAATGGCAAAGGTAAGCTTTATTTCCACAATTCACAGTTATTTCTGCATTTGCACAATAAATGAAGTAAAAACGACTTTATGAATAAGTTCACAAACGTAACCGCGCAATCTTGCCAAAATCAATTACCTTCGGTTCGTTCAGTTTGAGCTGAGCATCAGTAATCCTCCAGTAAGCCGCCTTAGCATCTTAGCCAGATTTTTACCTATTGCCTCCTCAACATTTTTAATTACAATCGTTACGTGGCTACGCCGCAACAATCACCATGGGTAAAGTAACATTCAACAATTCCAACAGCCAGTTTTTTCAAAGTCTGAAAAAATCGGTAGATAAATACTTTGAAGAAAACCTTAAAAAGAAGACCGGCGACAGGCGCCTGTACACAAAAGCCGTCATCCTGATTCCCGCATCGATCATGATCTATATTTCGTTGCTGGTTTTCCAACTGCCCGTGGCAGTGGCCCTGCTATTATGTGCATTACTGGGGCTTACCATTGCCAGCATCGGCTTCAATATTATGCACGACGCCTGCCATGGAAGCTATTCGAGTAAAAAATGGGTGAACAACACGCTTGGCCTCACACTAAACGCCATCGGCGGCAATGCGTTTTTCTGGAAGCAGAAACACAACATCCTTCACCACACCTACACCAATATCGAAGGCGCCGACGACGACATTGCACAAAGCAAACTGCTTCGCCAGAGCCCCACGCAAAAGTGGATGCCCATACAC
>CBIGXK010000447.1:0-2795 GCA_966193805.1 uncultured bacterium
GCTATGTTTTTCGGATTCGTTTTATTAAGGATTCTTTTTGTAGCCAGCATGGTATTCATCATCGGTTACGTATTTGGTAATTTCTCTGCGCGGCCCACGTTGCGAACGATCACCAGGATCGCGACAATCCTCGTGATCGTTCTGTTCATTGCCTCCAACGCGTTCTTCTTCAGATCGCGCGGTTGGCACGGGCAGCATCACGATGGCCGGGGCAATTGCGGATGGTATCAACAGGATTCCGCACGCGTTGGTCGGTAAATGGGGAGACGGGAGACGGGAAACGGGAGTGTGGAGACGGGAGGCGGTATCCCCCGCTGGCGGGGGTGGCGCGAAGCGCCGGGGGTGGACCAACAAACAAACAAATAACAAAAACTACCACCTTATAAAGACTACCCCAAATAAAAACACCCCCCCAAACAAGTCGACAACGAAAGTTTAACTTTTAATCAATCTCAATCCAAACCGGTGCATGGTCACTCGTCTTCTCCCACCCTCTCACTTCCCTGTTAACTCCTGCGGCCTTCAGCCTGGTGCTCACCTGCGGACTCAACAAAAAATGATCAATGCGCAATCCGGCATCTCTCCCATAAGCATTGCGGAAGTAATCCCAGAAAGTATAGATCTTCTCGTTGGGATACAATTTGCGAAGCGCATCCGTCCAACCCTGTTCAACAAGCGTCTTGAACGCAAGGCGCGTTTCGGGCCGGAAGAGGGCATCGTCCACCCATCGTTCAGGTTTGTACACATCGAGCTCGGTAGGCATCACGTTGAAGTCGCCCGTTAAAATCACGGGGCTTCCGCTCGCAAGGAGCTCCGCGGCATGAGTGGTGAGCCGCTGAAACCAGTGCAGCTTATAATCGAACTTCGGCCCCGGTGCGGGGTTGCCATTCGGGAGGTAAAGGCACCCTATCAGAATACCATTCACCCAGGCTTCTATGTAACGGCTGTGCAAATCCTCAGGGTCACCTGGCAGCACGCGTCTTATTTCTTTCGGTTCTTCGCCGCGCGATAATATCGCGACGCCGTTCCAGCTTTTTTGTCCGTGCCAGATGAATTGGTAACCAGCTTCTCTGATGGCGGCCTCGGGAAATTTTTCCTGCGGCGCTTTCAATTCCTGCAGGCACACAATGTCTGGCTTTGATTCTTCGAGCCAGCGCAACAGAACGGGCAATCTTCCGTTCACTCCATTGACGTTGTAGGTAGTGATTTTCATAATGATGTGCGTTGCAATAAAAATATCGCTTTGTTAGCGAAATACGCACATGAATTTATTCCTCTTCAAACTGGTCGATATCCTGCCACGGGTGTGTCGGGTTCTTGACCATGTCTAAAAGTACATGCTGCATTTCCTGCACAAATTGCGTATCTCCCGCAGAGGATCTACCCTTGAATTGAGCAGCAACACCGCACACATCCCATTATCAGTTTGCGTGGCGCCCAGCGGTTTCATCAAATCTTCTTTAATAAAATCGACGTATGATTTACCCGTAGTCATAAATATTTGAACGGTTTGATCAACTACTTTGATATCGTGCTGCTCAGTATCGGGTGGAGGCGGTGGGTCTTGTCTCACTTCGACAGCATCTTTTTTACAACTTGCTAATGCAATGAAGGCGGTCAATACAATGGTGAATGTTCCCTTTTTCATTTGATACAGGTTTAAGGAATTCATAATGAGAGTGCTCTTCTATATCGAAACACCCTGTATATTGTCATCAAAATGACTCATGAGACAGAAACTAAACCTGATTTCGTTCGGCGTTGCCGACGTCAAAAAATCGCTCGACTTCTACGAAAGAGGGCTCGGATGGAAAAAATCAGAGAAGAGCATGGATGATCTGGCGCTGTTTCCGTTGGGAGGAATCACGCTGGCGCTTTGCCCGCGACAGGAACTTATCAATGACACGACACTGGAATACCAGCCGTCTGCCTTTTCGGGAATGACACTTAGTTACAACGCCAAATCTGAAAAAGAAGTGGATGACGTGCTGGACCAGGTGCGCGCGCTCGGCGCCACCATTGTAAAACACGCGCAGAAGGTTTATTGGGGCGGCTACAGCGGATACTTCAAAGACCCGGATGGCTACCTGATTGAAGTTGCCCACAACCCTTTCTGGGAACTGGATGAGAATGAGAACCTGAATCTCTAAAGAGTATATTCACCATCACGGCGTCCGCACCACTTCATTAATAAACGCTTAATATCCAACTGACATGATACTTGTCAACGATGTTAATCAACGGGTTGGTATTTTCGGCCGGACAGAAGTGCCTGCAGATGAGCTTATTGATCAATTTGGTTCGCTCAGCAATAGAGGAACATTCGATCAATATACTTACGTTATTACCTGAAACAATGCTGCCTTCATCCGTTAAATCCGTCCCCACCAGTTTGAAATATTCATTTTTCAACGTGGCCCACACAACGGCATTTCGCATTTCTTCGTTCATCCCGATGCTGTGGGGCGTGTCTGCCAGCGTTTGCACCGTCAACTCCCCGCCAAAACATGTTTTGTAATAGTTGAAAGCCTGTTGGCAATTTCCATTAAAGGACAGATGCACTGCAAAATCCAATTCATCTTTCAACATTCAATTTAATTTTATGATTTCACCACCACACAAAAGTGGCCCAAAGACATTACACCGGCGCTGTACTAAGCCGACAATTTCAGGGGGTAAAAACGACAGGTATGCACTATTTTTACTTATAAGTTTCAACCTATGCAAGTAACAATTTTTGCTCCTGAGAGGGGCGTCATAGAAGCGGTAACGCCACCCTACCGTTCGTTTAAGAC
>CBIGXK010000448.1:0-2794 GCA_966193805.1 uncultured bacterium
GGCGGTGGCATCATCTTCGGGTAATTTATATGAAAAGGTAATACCCGCATTGAACGAAGCCATTACCGAATCAAAAATTTCCGAGTCTATCTCCACCATCTTGCGCTCTTTCAAGGCTGACCGCTCTGCCGTAGGGGTATCGCCGGACAAATCCGCCAATATTCCTACAATAAACGGCAATTCTTTTTTCTCCGCTGCGCCTCCGGTTTCGACATCGTAAGTGATCTTTACCCGGGGCGGGCGACGTCGAGCCAGGACTTTCTGAATACTTTCCGACATAGGTAGGCTTCCTCATTGCTTTACATGCTAATTAACGTCAATAAATTTTTTGTATCGCTTACGAACACTGATCCAAACGTTGATGCTTGCGATACAGCACAACTCCTTTACTGGCATTGACCTTTTCGACTTGCCCCTGGGATTCCAGATAATCAAGTGCGTGTTGAACCAATTCCAGTGAATCCTGGTAACGTTGACGAGCCAACCACCAGCGCGCTATACCCTCCACTGTTTCTGAAGCTTCGGGACAGCTGGATAAATATCGTCTGATAATGCCTGCTATTGACTGTATCTGGTCCGGCTCTGCCTGTATCACTCAGCATTCCTCATAGTCATGGATTCACAACGTTATCTCTTCAAAACCCATGCCAGAAAAATATTTTTTTAAAGCCCTTGCATTGTCTGGGCTCGGCCGGACACGCATTAGTTCAGTGAGGCAAAAAGACCTCAGTTATGGAAATCATCAGTGAGGCAAGATGACCACAGGTGAGGCAATCACGCCTCACTTTTTATTGATGACAGAAATAACCTGTTCAATAAGAACAAGCTATTGCCCCATCAAAAAATGGTTCAGGAAAAATGAAAGTTGATGCTGAATCGGCAGGCTTACCGGAAGAGATTTGTATTAACCGGAAGAAAGAATAACGAAGGTCAGGTAGGGTAGCGGTCCGTCTGGTATTGATTTTTATCAACACCGTATTTTTCTATCAGGCGAGTAAAACTCCGTCGTTCTTTACCCGCCAGCCGAGCCGCTTTGGAAATATTGCCTGCACACCGCTGTAACAGGGTACGGATATAATTTTTTTCAAACTCTTCTATGACGCGAGCTTTTTCCTGCTGGAATGAATCCAGTGTACTTTCATCCATCAGGCTGGCGGAACTCTCGCAGATCATATGCGTAACAGAGGCCGTTCCGGGGAGGCCCTTTACATCAGCCACATCAATGACTGTCGATTCCGTCAACACAAATAATTTGTGCAAATAATTTTCCAGCTCGCGGATGTTACCGGGCCATTCGTACGCAGACATCCAGGCGAGGGTTCCCTGGGATAGAACCTTATTTGGACGATTATATTCCTGGCTGAATCGCTTCAGAAAATGTTGACATAATTGCGGGATATCATCAGACCGCTGGCGCAAGGGAGGAATATTGACCGCCAGGATATCAAGCCGATAAAACAAGTCTTCCCTGAAATGTTCCCCGGACAAAAGATAGCTGGTGGATTTATTACTTGCAGCAATAATCCTTACGTTAGCTCGTTTATAGCCCGACGAGCCAAGTGGACGGTATTCTCTATCCTGTAAAAAACGTAACAAAACGACCTGGGCCTTGGGCGACAAACTGTCCACTTCATCAAGGAAAAGTGTTCCCTTTTCCGCCTGCTCAATAAAGCCCGCGTGATTTTTTTTGGCATCAGTGAAGGCACCGCGCTCGAAACCGAAAAGTTCCGCAATAAATAAATCATCACTGTATGCACCGCAGTTAACGGGTACAAACGGACCCGCTTCCCTGGGGCTCAAATAGTGAATAGCACGCGCAGCGACTTCTTTACCCGTTCCAGTTTCTCCCTGCACCAAAACCGGCGCGTCAGAATGACTTACCCGGTTGATCACAGCAATCAAACCCTGCAAGGATTCACTCGAACCGATCATATTAAGCCCGACAGCGGCATGAAGACGCGGCGGTGCAAACCAATTGCGCAGCAGTTGCGCGCACTCTTTCACGTTACCCGGCCAAGGTAAGACGTCAGTATCAATCAGGGATAACGGATGATGCGAAAAATTGATGAGCAGATCCGGTTTTGGCAGCAACGGCATAGAAGCGGAAAATCCATCACCCACCGCCAGCAAATGGATGACCTCTTCTAACGACTCTTCAGAACAGACGATGTCAATTCCGGCAGCATCCAATGCACTGATGATCAAACTGCGTTCTTCTTCCGAAGATATGCATTGCAGATATATTTTTGTCTTTGTCACACGCTTTCCTTTATATGACACAAACACTGACAAGCTATTAGATGTTTTACGTCGGCAGCTCACCAGATTTATATTTATTCATGATTTTTGTATAAAGCCTAGACTCAACTCCAAAACACATGGTGCATAGCTCAAAAAACATACCACTCGATACATACGTCAAAACAGCTTTGTGAACTTAGGCAACAAAGTAGAAGTGTGCAAGCAAGAACTCGGAAAAAAATATTACACGATATTTCATGGCACATTTTTAAGGGCAAATAAACAGCTAAAAGAATAAGAAGTTTATATACATTATTTTTTTGCATATGCCGTCTTCATTTATTTGAATCTTTACATGTCTGGCATCCGCTGGACCACAACACCGCATCCATGATCTCAAAAGTTAACCGCGCCATTCGTTATCCTGCAGCGGCTCATCCGGGAGCTAGCGCAGCCGGAGTCCGAAATCCGTCAGTTGGACGCGAAAACCGAGCATCATATTGAAAACGTCAATAAACTGTGGGACATTACCGGTTTTCAAGTAAGGCCTGTG
>CBIGXK010000449.1:0-2770 GCA_966193805.1 uncultured bacterium
AAAGTCATTCCCAGAATCAACGCTGTTATCCATCCAAAAAAAATAGTGAACCCATAGAGCAAAACCAGGCGGCTGTTCGAAACCGCCGATGCAAGTAAAACAAAAATTACTAAGAGGAAGATCACCGGTATGGCCATCATCGCCACCGATGCGAGTGACACTTTCATCTGCTCATCCACGTTTTTTCTCAAACGCGCCTTATAACACTGGTAACAATACCATCCAAACAGGATAACACCCCCCAGCACGCACGCTATCGCAACAACAAACATCACCGGCCAGCCCGAATATAGAAAAGTGAGCACAAACGCAATTAATCCGGCATTGATGAGAACATATATTCTCCACAACAACCGGTTGTTATCGTATTTTGAAATAAGAAACATAGGGATCAGCCTCGACCCTACGCCTATTATCAACAGCAGGAACCATCCCACGATACCGATGTGTGCATGAAACGAAAGATAATGCAATGAATCGGCGGGCAGGATGTTATCAGTGAAATTACACACCAGCAGCAGCCCCATTAAAGTAGTAATCAACAGCCACACCGTAGCCGTCATCACAAAAACCGCGTGTACACTTTCCGATTTGCTCCTGATAACACTTGCCGCAATGTTCACCAGGAATACAAAAACAGCGGCATTAACCAATATCGCACCGGCATGTGCTGGAAAACCCATGTTGAACTGATAAAAAGCATACACCAGAATAGGAATACCAATCGCCGCCAGGAAAAAGGAGAGGTAAGCAAGAATGCTGCTGAACAGCCTTCCTTCGATAAGTACCGGCACCAGTTGGTGACTTGCACCAAGAATGATCATCGTTCCCCACCCCAGCGACATGGTATGCGTTATGGCGAGCGTTAACGGCGAAAAATAATGCACACCGGGCGGCGTCAACAGCAATAGTGAGGAACCGGCCAGGAATGCTATCGCGGCATATACATAAAACGGTACGACAACGCCAGGAGGCGTTGTCTTAACCATGTTGCCCTTATTTCCTACAACAATCATTCTGTTTTAAAAATTAAAAGATGCACCTCGCCTTCGCTGATCTCCTTTATCCGGTAATCAAATTTTCTATCTCTCAGTTCGGGCAGTAAAAAAACCGGGATGCGTTTGTGCTGCACAAAAAGAGCTGTATTCACCGGAAGCTTTTCCAATGCTTCGAGGATGATCATCATAGGCATCGGCATGGGAAGTGTGCGTACATCAACGGACTTAATATGACCCTCATATTTTTCCTGCCACGCGTCCCAACCGTCGTCCGATATATGCGGGTCTTCTGTGTTTACTTCCTGCTCCTGGTAGAAATATGTTTCCACCAGGTTTTCATCCAGCACATCTGCATAAGATTGGTATCCCTGCTTTTCGAGCAGCATCATTAAAGGTGTGGGCTCAAAGCTGTTCACAATCTTTAGCGTTTGGCCCTTCCGCAAACCCTTTAATGACCTGAGGATCATTTTCAGCGGATCGTCGCCGCTGTCTATCACCGGGCGCACATCGAGCGATACGATCTTTGTCTGATCCAACGAAGAAACGAAAGCAGGCACCGGCTTTGCCGCATGCACTTCTGCATCTACTGCCCTGTCAACTTCAAATCCCAACGCTTCGAGCCTGCTAAAGAAATCATCTACGCTGCATCCGCCAATTTTACCGGCCATGGCAATACTCGTTCTGCCGGCAATTAATTTTCTCAGGATGGGATTACGCAGTTTTTCAAACTTCGGTGACATACTCACGATCGCCTCCAGTGCCGCCGGCTGCTGCTTGATTATAGCCGCAATTTTTGTATTTGCATCGATCTTCATGCCTGTTTGTTGCGTAATTCTTTTTCGAGACTAAGCGCCTTTGGAAAAAGGATATTATTTTCCAGGTGAACATGGATGTGAATATCTTCTTCAAATTCCTCCAACGAACGGTAAAGAAGCGAGTAGCTCGAGCAGGCATCTTCAGGAAGCGAATAGTCGCTGCTCAATTTTCTGATGATCTCAAGATTTCTGCCCACGCTTTCGTGATCGATCTCCATCATCAGTATAGGATTTTCCACGGTGCCAAAATGAGAAGAAGGACCGGCCGTACCGCTGTTTTTTGCAGCAACGAGCTCTTTGATGAATGGGAACAGCACCTTTTCTTCTTTCACCATGTGCTGACTCATTTCCGAATCGATGTCGCCTACCAGCTTTTCTATCGCCACCAGCTCGGGATGCTGCTTTCCATGCACCCTGGCCACTTTTGCCGAAAAGCTCTTAAGCTCGGGAAGCGACTTCCTTACATACGTGTGATGCGTGTTAACAATGTAATCTGCGAGGAAGTCGATGCTCCAGTCGTTATACGGAAGTTGCTGCCTGCCGAAACTTTTATCTGCCTGCTGCAGTTCCTGCTCAACCTTCACCACGTCAATCCCCTTTTCTGCGCATGCCTGTTTTACTGTTTTCCTGCCACCACAGCAAAAATCAAGTCCGTATTTTTTGAACACGCGTGCCTTATAAAGATCCTTCGCCGCAATTTGTCCGAGTGTTTCTTCACCCTGGCCGCTCACTTTTTTACTGATACGCACCTTCCACCATTCAGGTCCTTCCTCGAGATATTCCCAGGTAAACGTGTTCCCGCGTTCGCCGAGCAATTGGTAATACAGTGGTTTGGGGTCGTGGTCGTTGTGAATTGTCACGCTTTTGCCCTCCTCCAGTTCGTCGAAGCGTTGAAATATCGTAGGATGCTTTTGGCGGGGTTCGAGCAACGTTACGTTGAGAATGTTTTCCTGTGAA
>CBIGXK010000450.1:0-2755 GCA_966193805.1 uncultured bacterium
CGCCAACCTTTTGCCTTGTGGCGAAGGCAGCGAAACATTTTTGAGGAAACGCAGTTGACCTACACAGCTACAGAGGCCGGCAGAATTCACATCGGCGACGGCGTGTACCATGTTCCGGGCGGACCATTTTACATCCTGTTTGTAACGTTGGATAACAATGACCCAACCCATGCGATCACCGTGCAGGCAGTGAATATGGCTGATGAGAAAATTTTAGGGCAGGTGATCCAGTTGCCGGCCAACAATGCCAGGGTGATGAAGTTTCAGCATCCATTTATCGGCGGCTTTTCGGCGAAAGGAAATTTTACTATCAAGAGCATAGCGGGCGTAACGATGAAAAGCTTCTGCGAAAAGTCGAATGGATGGGAGCTTATACAAGTAGTCGGCCTCCCTGCAAAGACGGGCGAGATGCAGGGTTACGACCCGGGCCAGCAGGGACGGGAGGGGCAATTGCAGGATCCCATTGATGCCGCCGCATTGCGATTGAAAACTGCACAGCATTTTTACGAGCCGCTGCCCACGGCTCTGCCGTCGGGCATGCAGGTTCCGGCATGGGAAATTCCGGATGCCGGCGAAGCCATTGATGAGTTGCGCAAAGGCAATCCGCCGCTGCTGGAAAGGGTCGGCGCCATGTTCGAAGCAGTTGATAACGGAAATGTACATG
Organism: uncultured bacterium; assembly: GCA_966193805.1. Classification (GTDB taxonomy): domain Bacteria; phylum Bacteroidota; class Bacteroidia; order Chitinophagales; family Chitinophagaceae; genus Flavitalea. Next base: position 665 of record CBIGXK010000450.1, read on the forward strand.
CGCAATCTGATTTTCGCGTAAAAGAAACCATACCCGGCATTCACCAGCCCGAATTTCCCTCACAGATTACCGACGATGCCACCATGGATCTTCCATTGCTGGCAACTTTTCTCATCAACGCGATCACCGACAGTTGGTTCGCGCTTTCCTCGGGATTTGGCAGCACAGATTTTCCGGGGTATCTCCACCCGACAGAACGGATATTGGAACCGCTGTCTTATTTCTACGTCACGCACGATTACATGGTCACTTCAACGTTCAGGTTTCGATATGAGGGTGAAGTATTCACGGACCCAATGTATGATGAAGAGTATTGCGCGCTCTCGCACAAATCACTGGTCCCCACGCTTCCGGCATCAGGACTGACGGGCAGCGTGTTCTCATTGAACAGGCCACCGCAGCGTGATGAGCCATGGTCGGTGGAAGCTTCGCTTACATGGACGAAAGTGAACAGGTTTCAAATACAGGGCAACGCCATTGCCGTTGCCGAATCAGGCACAACCGGCGTTTACCTGAACACTTTGCGTCCGGCAGAGTTGCCTCATCAGCCGGCATTATTTGTGCCGATGAAGCCTGGTGAAACCAGCGACCCGGAACTCATCACCAAAAACCGCTTCATTCATTCCCAAACAGAATTGCCATTTATTGGATCGCGCATCAACAAATACGGTGTTGCGTCAATGGATGCTTTTGGAAGATGGAGCGACTGGCGTGAAACGCAGTTGCCGTTGTCGGCGCGCCAGCCGGAATCGCCGCGGCTGATTGATTTGAAATTTACGGCCGACAAAAGCAGGATCGCAGGTAACACCGCGCCGCATGAACTGTCGCTCGAAATCTTGTGGGACTGGCAGGACAGGTCGCCAAAAATTTTTCAACTGGCGGCTGTCTTTCATCGAAGGCTGTATTTTCCGGACGGCACAAAAGACAATGGACATATTCCGCCGGTAAATTATCCCACAATATTTCAAACGAACAATACCGTGGCTGCCGGGCCATTGCTGGAACTCACCGTTCCTTCAGACAATCCACCGGGCACCGCACCGGACTTTGATACCGTTCCCGTCAACGCCGATCCGAAGGTGACCATCGAATTGCTGCCGCAGCAAACAAATGGAAGCGGACAAAATGTGGATGGTGAGATGAGAAGGTACCGCGTAAAGATAAAAGACGTGATGATGTCTTTCAACCCGGATGAAGAATGGTTCTTTACGGTATTCGTGAAAGCAGCGGAATGGCGAAATCCTGCGCTGTTCAGTGATACTGTCTTACCCATTGCGCCGGGCAGACCGCCGAAGCTCACGGCTTATGTTCCCAATCCTATTCCCGCGCCGCCTCCTGTGTTTATTCCGGCCACCATACTTTGGGCGCCGTTGCCGGATGCAAGAGGGATGTCGCGTTTTCGACTTTCTTTCGACCATATACCGAACGCCACGGGTGGCTATGCGGTGTATCGCGCATACGAAGCCAAACTTCGTGATCTCGGAGGCTTGTCTGTACGTGCCGACACCGATTTGGTGGGAAGGGCCACCGACCTTCGTGACCTGGTGATGCCGCAGGGCAAATGTATTGATGCATTTACCCGTATCAACGAAACGCTTGTTCCAAAGCCGGCAACGGGAACGAAAGTCGAATACGAGGTAGAGATCGACGGAACCATTGACGGGTTGCTGGCATTCGCTGTTGCCTCCGTAACAAGAGAGCAGGAAACTTCAGCATTGTCTACACCCTGGCTATTTGTTGCTGTGCCGAAAAGAATGGTTCCCGGTTTGCCGATGCTGTTGTTGCAGCAGCAAAATGGCACCGCAAAAATTTCGTGTGAATTTCCGAAGGCGCCGAAACCTTCGGTGGTGGAAATATTCAGGAGCCAGAGAGAGGTGATGTCGCGCGAAGCGGACCTGATGGGGGCCGCGGTGCATGAGGTGGCAGAGGCTGGCTGGAACGCTTTAGAGGAAAACGGGCAACCTACAGCCGATCCCACGAAGCTGCACCATTTTCAGTTTGCAGTGGAAGAGACGATCGCACCTTCGTGGTTTCCTTATTATTACCGCGCAGTTGCGATTGGCCGGCCCGACAATGTAAATGGTTTTGTTC
>CBIGXK010000451.1:0-2747 GCA_966193805.1 uncultured bacterium
GTAAAAATCAACATTGGTATATATAATGGGTTTTACCTTATAGTAGGCTTCAATGGTGGTGAGCCATTCTTTAACTCTTATGCGAAGGTCGCCTGGTTTTACTCCATACAACTGCTCCACATCCAGCACGGGCGGCAGATCGCCCGGCTCCAGCGTTACCTGTGCTATAAAATTATTTGCCTGCTTTTTACCGCTCTTCGTTGCCAGAAAAAAATGGTAGGCCCCTCTTGTCATCCCCTCTTCCCTTGCCTTATACCAGTTGCGTTTAAACAATCTGTCTACGTTCACCAATCCTTCTGTGGCTTTAATAAAAGTAAAACTCAACTGCATGTCTTCTACGTTCATCTTCTTCACCTCTTCCCAGTCTATCACATCCTGGTGATGAGAGACATCTATGCCATGAATATTATAATTTACGGGGATGTCAATGCCAAAAGCGGTGTACCGCACAAAATGCACATGGTATTCCTTCCAGCGCACATAGCCGTATATCCCGGCAGCCGTTAGCAGCATCATGCCCGTCATTACCAGCAAAGCCTTCCAGCCTGGAATTGTCTTTTTTTTGCGCGCCATCTGATATATATACAAAGCACCAAAAATCAAATAACAAGAACCAAATAAGCCTGTCCGCCGGGGCGGATTCAAATCCGAATATTAAATTTCGAAATTCGAAGGGAATACCTCACCCTCTTTCCCTCTCCACACAGTAGAGAGGGTCGGTACTTTATAACAATGCCCGTCCGAACCGTTTATCCAGACGGGCCAAAGCAAAAATTCTTTCATTTCAACTATTGAATAAAAGTGAAAGTGCATCCTTTGCGTGAAACAATACGAAATCCAACGATAAACCTCAAACTATAAATATCCCCTATACCAACACGCCTTTGCTTTCATACATCGTTTCTCTGAGCTGTTTTACTCTGTCGTCTTCCAGGTACTCATCAAATGTAGTAAGCCTGTCTATTATACCTTTAGGTGTTAGTTCAATTACGCGGTTGGCAACGGTTTCCATAAAAGTATGATCATGCGATGTAAGCAATACCACGCCTTTAAAATTTACCATGCTTTCGTTGAACGACTGAATACTTTCCAGGTCGAGATGATTCGTAGGCTCATCCAATATTACAAGATTTGGATTTTGTATCATCATCCGGCTGATCATGCACCTTACTTTCTCACCCCCGCTGAGCACGCTCGTTTTTTTCAGGATCTCATCGCCGCTGAAAAGCATTTTCCCGAGAAAGCCACGCAAGAAAGGTTCATCAACATCAGTAACATTGGGCGGCACAAATTGCCTTAGCCAATCCATGAGGTTAATGTCCTTCTGCTCAAAATACGGAGCATTATCATTGGGCAAATAGGCTTTGGTAATGGTTGTACCCCACTCGTATTTCCCCTTATCTGCCTGCATTTTGCCATTAATGATCTCAAAAAAGGAAGTGAGTGCAAGATGATCTTTTGAAAAGAAAGCGATCTTATCGCCCTTGTTTACCGAAAAGCTAACATCGCTGAACAAGACCCTTCCATCATCCGCCTTTTTGAATAATTTTTCTACATTCAATACCTGGTTACCCACTTCACGGTCCTGCTTGAATATAATGCCGGGGTAACGCCTGTTGGATGGTTCAATATCTTCTATTACCAATTTTTCCAATGCCTTTTTACGGGAAGTGGCCTGCTTGCTTTTGGAAGCGTTGGCGCTGAACCGGGCGATAAATTCCAGCAGGTCTTTACGCTTATCCTCCATTTTCTTATTCTTGTCCGACAACTGTCGGGCCGCCAACTGGCTGCTTTCGTACCAGAAAGTATAGTTGCCGGTATATATCTTTATTTTCTGCCGGTCCACATCGGCTACATGCGTACATACAGAATCGAGAAAGTGCCTGTCGTGGCTCACCACGATCACAATATTTTCGTAATCAGCTAAAAAGTTTTCCAGCCAACTGATGGTTTCCACATCAAGATCGTTGGTAGGCTCATCTAATATCAATATGTCGGGGTTGCCAAATAATGCCTGCGCCAGTAATATCCGCACCTTCATGGCTCCGGGTATTTCTTTCATGAATGCCTGGTGATATTCTTCACCAACACCAAGTTCGCCCAGCAAGGTGCCCGCATCGCTTTCCGCAGTATAGCCACCCATTTCACCAAATTCGCCCTCCAGTTCGCCGGCACGCATGCCGTCGGCTTCGGTAAAATCTTCTTTGGCATAAATAGTATCCCTTTCCTGCATTACCTGCCACAGTTTTTGATGACCCATCATAACGGTTTGCAGGGCCGTGTGTTCATCAAAAGCAAAGTGATTTTGCTGCAACACCGCCATACGTTCCCCCGGGGTAATATCTATTGTTCCTTTACTGGGATCAATTTCACCCGAAAGAATCTTTAAAAAAGTAGATTTTCCTGCCCCATTTGCTCCAATAACGCCATAACAATTTCCCTTACTGAAGCTAAGGTTTACCTCGTCAAATAATACCCTTTTACCAAAGGATAATGATACATTATTCACTGTTATCATGACTGCTTCTTATTTTAATTCCGTCTTCCGCGAAAAACAAGCCGCAAAGGTACGATTTAATGCGCATGCGGAGAAGAAACTAAAACACTTCTTTCACCTTTATCCTCGTCGTATCATTCAGCCCGCCTGAACGGCCAGCCCTAAAGGATTATTCAGGCCGGACGCAGTCAGCCGCCCCTGAGGAAACCGGGCGGACAGGAACGCCTATATTTCACCACAACATATAATT
>CBIGXK010000452.1:0-2741 GCA_966193805.1 uncultured bacterium
ATCAATATCAAAACAAAGAAGAGTAAAATGAAGGGCTTCAACGGAAGCGTCACCGCCGGTATCAACCAGGGAGTGTACTTCAAAACCAATGAAAGCATTTCACTCAATTACCGTAATAATAAATTCAATCTTTTTGGCAATTACAGCTATGGCCGGTGGAACAACTTCCAGGAATTGAGCATCTACCGCTTATTTAAGAATGATGCCGACGTGCCGCGCGCAATCTTTGAACAGGTGATGAACTCAACAAGACATTCCGACAATCATAACCTGAAAATAGGAATGGATTATTACCTCAGTAAAAAGACGACTCTCGGCATCGTAGCCAGCGGATTTTATAACCCTTCCAATAACAACAGCTACAACAAAAGTTTTCTGAAAAATCCGGACAGCCGCGTGGACTCTATCGTGGAATCGCGTTCGGCAATAGAGGAACTTTGGAAAAACGGCGCCATTAATCTGAACATGCGTCATGCCTATGATTCAACAGGGAAAGAATTAACTGCCGACATTGACGTGATCGCTTACGATGTTTCCAACAACCAGCAATTTACCAACACCTCTTTCGATCCGGAGATGGTAAAGCAATTTGATGATGAATTGATTGGCGACCTTCCCATGCAGATCAATATTTACACGGCCAAGCTGGATTATACCCGGCCCATGAAAAACGACCTGAAAATGGAAGCAGGATGGAAATCGGGTTACGTGATCACCGACAGCAAAGCGAAATATTACAACGTGATCAGCAACCAGCCTCAGCCTGATTATAACAAAACAAATTTCTTCAGGTACAAAGAAAATATCAACGCTGCTTACATTAACCTGAACAAAAAATGGAAACGATTTGAACTGCAAACCGGCCTGCGCTTTGAAAACACAAATTATTCAGGTTTGCAGCATGGCAATCCAACGCGCCCGGATTCATCGTTCCGCAGATCTTATAACGGCTTGTTCCCAACAATATATGCGAGCTACAAACTCGACTCAAACAACCAGTTGGGCATCTCATTGGGCAGGCGCATCGACAGGCCGAGATACCAGGACCTTAATCCCTTCCAGTTCTTCATCGACAAATACACTTACGGACGCGGCAACCCGTACCTGAAACCGCAATACTCAAACAACCTTGAAATCACGCACACCTTTAAAGGATTCCTGACTACCACCATCAACTACAGTGAAACAAAGAACATGTTCTCTGAACTGTTCGACCAGGAAGGAGAATATGCCACAGTGGTAACATCTGGCAATATCGGCAAACGCATCAATGCAGGCATATCCATGAGCGCTCAGATACCTGTGGCAAAATGGCTGAACACGAGCCTCTATGCCAACTACAATTACAACAAGCTGAACGGACAGTTGGAAGGTGAGCTGTTTGAAGTGGAGGCGGGCAATTTAGTGATGAATATGAACAACCAGTTTAATTTCAATAAAGGATGGAGCGCGGAGGTCAGCGGATGGATGCGCACAAAAGGCATCGAGGGACAGATCATCACCTATCCAATGGGTGCGCTGACGGCAGGTATTGGAAAGAAGGTGTTGAAATCGAAGGGCACCATAAAACTTGCCATCCGCGATATTTTATACACGCAACCGGTAAAAGGAGATATCAATTTCAAGTCAACGCAGGCAACTTTCCGCTCAAGATGGGATTCCAGGATGGCGAACATTTCTTTTACTTACCGTTTTGGAAAGCCGATGAAGGGAGATGCTCCGCAAAGAAGAGAACGGAGGAACGAAGAGCAAAGCAGGGTTAAGGGATCTGGAAATTAATGAAGAGTGTTCCGTATCAGTTGTTTTCTTAGGTGTTCGGGGTAAGGAAGCTTACCCCGAACATTTTTTTATGTGTGTTTTTATGCATGCACGCCTTCGCCAATTTCTTCCAGCATTTTTTTATTGAATGCGGGCAGATCTTTCGGGCTGCGGCTCGTAACAAGTCCGTTGTCAACCACAACTTCCTGATCCACCCAGTCCACGCCGGCGTTGGTAAGATCGGTTTTGACCGAAGGATATGACGTCATTTTCCTGCCCTGCAGCTTGCCTGTTTCGATCAGCAATTGCGGACCGTGACAGATTGCGGCTACCGGCTTAGCGGCGTCGAGGAAGTGTTGAGCGAATTCTACACAGTCGCTGTTTATCCTCATCTGATCGGGGTTCAAAACGCCGCCGGGTACAACGAGTGCATCGTAATCGTCGGGGTTGGCTTCACTTATGTTTTTATCGACCGGCAGTTCTATTGACCAGTGGTCGTGGTTCCAGGCTTTGACCTTATTTTTTTGGGGAGAGATGATGTCCACTTTTGCGCCGGCTTCTTCCAGTGCTTTTTTGGGGCTGGTAAGTTCCACTTCTTCGAAGCCGTTTTCGGTAATGATGGCTACCCTCTTTCCTGATAATTGATTTGTTGCCATAAACAAGATTTTTTCAGGTTAGAAACAAAGAGGTGCAACAAAAAAGAGGCCATTGCGGGTCCACCCCCGGCGCTTCGCGCCACCCCCGCCAGCGGGGGATACAGTTGCGCTTCGCGCACGGCGGGGGATAGCTTTGCGAACTTCATCGCGGCTTTGCGAGACTGCCCGCCAGCGGGGCCTAACTATCCCCCTCTGGAGGGGGTGGTCCCGACGAAGGAGGGACCGGGGGAGGACCTCACGTCTCACGTCTCCCGATCCTCCCCTCCAACGCCTCCCCCATCCCCACCTGCCCGGGCAGTATGGTCGGCTTTGCGGCTTCAAAGCCGA
>CBIGXK010000453.1:0-2730 GCA_966193805.1 uncultured bacterium
ACGTAAGGCGGGAGACCACCCCCGCCAGCGGGGGAAATGTTAACTTTGCTGCACCAGTTTAATTCCTGTTTTCGTCAATTCAATTTTTCTCTGCTTGTATAAATTTCCCACCGCCATCTTGAACGTTTTTTTACTCATTCCGAAAAAAGAATAAATATCGTTGGGATCCGATTTGTCGTTGTACGGCAGGTATCCGTTATTCTCTTCAAGCAGCCGCAGCAGCTTTTGCAGTTCGTCTTCCACGCGCTGGTAACCGGGCTTGCCAATCACCACATCCATCCTGTTATCGGGATAAATTTTTTTGACATAGCCCGAAAAAGAATCACCGATATTAATGTCGCGATAGATCTCATTAAAATGCAGAACGCCGGTGTGGAGATGATTGACGATCGTTACGTAGCCGATGTCGGTGCGCCGGTAAATGGTGAGGTTGACCTGGTCCATCTCTTTCACGGTAAGCTTCTCGTTGCTGAGAAACGATTCTATTTTCTCCGTTGCCGTCATCCTGCCCGTTCTCTCATCGATATAAATCTTTACCAGGTACTCGCCTGGCGGATGCATGTTCGTCAGTTGTTTTGAACGCGGAACAAACAGGTCCTTCATCAAGCCGTTATCTAAAAAGGCACCCTGCGGCGTTACGCTCACTGCTTTCAGCCACACGATGTCGCCTACCTTTCCCTTTGGCTGCTGTGTAGTCGCGATCAGCCTGTCTTCCGAATCATGATAAACAAACACCTTCAGTTCGTCGCCAACAGCGGTTCCATGAGGTACAAATCTTTTTGGCAAAAGAATGCCTTCTGCGCCATCGTCGAGATAAACACCAAAATCGACAGCGCGGCCCACCTTTAAATAATTATAATCACCTACTTTTATCATCATCAAAGCATGTAAAATTAAACCGATGAAAGGTATATTTAAATTTTGTTTGGTCCTGGTATTTGTTTGGGGCCTGTCGCCAGCATCAAAGGCACAGCAAGGGAAGCCAGTGCTCAATCATATTGCCGTGTATGTTCAAAACCTTGCGGTGAGTACGTCGTTTTATTCGGATGTTGTTGGGCTCGACACTATTCCGGAGCCGTTTCACGATGGACGGCACACATGGTTCAGTGTGGGAACGAACAGTCATCTGCATGTTATTTCGGGGGCAAAGGAAAAAACAAAGCACGACAAGAACAGTCATCTCTGCTTCAGCGTTCCCTCCGTTTACGCAGTGATCGCCAAACTCGACGACCGCAAGATCCCCTATGAAAGCTGGGTAGGAGAAAAAAGTCAGGTAACCCTCCGCGTGGATGGCATCAGGCAAATTTATTTTACCGACCCTGATGGTTATTGGATAGAAATTAACGATGATTATCCGAAATCGGCGAACCAATGATTCAAAGTTCAACGCTGCAGTTTCTGAAGAACCTGAAAAAGAATAACCGCAAAGATTGGTTCGATGCGAACCGGCACAAGTACCTCGATGCGAAGGCTGATTTTGAAGCGTTCACCACTGAAATTATTAACCGCCTCGGCCGTATTGACGAAAGCATTGCTCATCTGGAAGCGCGGCCGTCTACGTTCAGGCAACACCGCGATGTGCGCTTCAGCAAAGACAAATCACCATTCAAGGTGCACATGGGCATGTATTTGTCAAAAGGCGGGAGAAAGAGTTTCCATGCCGGCTATTACTTCCACCTCGAGCCGGGCAACAGCCTTGCCGGCGGTGGCCTGTGGGTGCCCATGGCGCCGGAATTGAAAAAAGTGAGGCAGGAAATCGATTACAACTGGGACGAGTTCAAAGGCATCCTCCAAAACAAAAAGTTCAGATCCGTTTATGGCGAGCTGGAGAGTGGAACAGATGTAAAGCTGACCCGTCCGCCAAAAAGCTATGAAACGGACAACCCGGCCATCGAATATTTGAAACTGAAAAGTTTGCTGGCAACCAGGAAGATACCCGATGCGGAGGTGACCGCGAAGGACCTTGCCAAAAAGGTTGCGGATTATTTCGGGGCGCTGGCGCCACTCGTTGTTTTTTTTAACAGGGCGATGGAAGATTAGCGCCTATAATTCGCTCCTATGGCGCATTTCAAGTATATTTAGGGGTGAAAGCAAACCGGAGCGGATATGAGAAAAGAACTTTACCTGCTTGCCGCTGTGGCAGCATTTAGTGCACAGACATTTTGCCAAACCTCGGTTCAAAGGATCAACATAAAAGACGGCAGCAGCGCCTGGGAAAACTTCAGGAAAGAAATGTATGCCTTTCCTTCATTCGAAACAGGCATCGTCGAATATAAAAATGGCAAACGGTATAAAGGTCAGTTAAATTACAACAAAGCCATCGCCAACATCCAGTTCATCGACGAAAAGGGCGACACGCTGGCCATCAGCAATGAAGAAACTGTAAAAGAAGTGACCATTGGAACTGCGCACTTCTTTTATGCACCCGAATGCATGCAGGTGATCAGTGACGGCGGCAGGTTCAGGTTCCTCAAAAACGAAAGAATGCGAATAGCCGACAAGCAAAAAGTTGGCGGATACGGGATACCGAACAGCACAGGAACCATAGAATCCATAGACAGAATTGATACGCGTGTCAATTACAATGACATCGACATCAACGAAAACCTGCTCCTCAGCGTTACCACAACATTTTACATAGAAACGGATAAAAAGACGCTTGTTCTGGCGTCCAAACAGAATATTATGAACCTCTTTCCAAAAGAGGAAGAAAACATATCCCGTTTTATC
>CBIGXK010000454.1:0-2724 GCA_966193805.1 uncultured bacterium
TAAAGGGCCGAAACAGCGTAAGAACGCCTATGCAATGGACGAGGGAAAAGAATGGCGGCTTTTCGAAAGCTGAAAAAGGGTCGATAATACAAACAGCAATTGACTGGGGCAGGTACCGCTACGAGAAGGTGAATGTGCTGGACGCCCAAAGCGATCGCAAGTCGTTGCTGAACTGGATCGAGCAATTACTGAGCATCCGAAAGCAATGCCCCGAGATAGGCACCGGCAAGTTTGAGATCGTTGGCAACAAAAATGCTGACATCCTTATTCACCGGTATGCATCAAAACATGGCGACCTGTACTTCATACATAATTTTTCTTCCAAAAAAATACAGATCACCAAGGCGAACTTACCCGATTCACCGAAGGAATGGGTACATATCTTTGGAGTAAAGTCTCCAAAGGAGAAAAGCGAGAAAATTATCGAAATAGAAGGCTTTGGATTTCATTGGTGGCGCTTGCTGGTATAATTTCAATGCCGAACTTCGCCATCATTCATGTACAGAAAGAAAATAAAACAGCTATCCCTCGCTGCGCTAATCATATTCTTACTATATGCCGTTTACTATTGCTGGATATCGTTTCCCATTGCCACGGGCTATGGGGCCAAGGTGTTGTGCTCTGCTGTGTTTGTATCTGGAAGAGATGAAAAGGATATAAAATCAATCGACCTGGATTTTGTACCGCTGACTTTCGCAAGCTGTGAAGTAGATTACAAAGATTCGTCGGCATCCTGCTCGATGTTAGGTATGGCGAGAAGAAAAGCCATCTATAAAAGCGGTGCCGGCGCGGTATTGGTAAATGACCTCAGCGAAGAAAAGATCCGTGCACGAAGGGTAACAAGACCGCCTCACATAATTGTTAATACGGACACGGTAGCCTGGCCGATGGGCGATAAATTGCCAGACACTCTGCCGTCGGGCATTGACACCGCACAACTCGCGCGGGCCATGAACCGGGTATTTCACCCTGCCAAAACAGACTACACCAACCAAACGCGGGCGCTCATCGTGTTGTATAACGGTCAGATCGTCGCCGAAAGATATGCGCCGGGGTTTACCGCGCATACGCGGTTAACAGGCTGGAGCATGACGAAAAGCATTACCGGCGCCCTGGCGGGAATATTGGTAAAAGAACAAAAACTGGATATCGATTCTCCTGCGCCTGTGCCTGAATGGAAAAGTGCTAACGACCCGCGCCATTCCATCACCACCCGGCACTTGCTGCAACAAACCAGTGGGCTGGAGTTTGAAGAAGTATACACGAAAAGCTCGCACGCCAACCGGATGCTGTTTATGAAAGGCGATGCCGCCGCATATGCCGCATCGCAAGTTCTTATTCATCCGCCGGGTGAAGAATTTCATTATAGCAGCGGGAACACGAATATCATTTCGCGGATATTTCGTGAACAGCTTTGCAACGAAGCGTATCATTCTTTTCCTTATGAACAATTGTTTTATAAACTGGGCATGTACAGCGCGGTTCTCGAGGCCGACGCCTCCGGAATTTTTGTCGGCTCTTCGTTCTGTTACGCCACTGCGCGCGACTGGGCGCGCTTTGGATTACTTTATTTGAATGAGGGCAAGTATAATGGTGTTCAGTTGTTACCTGAAGGCTGGGTGAAGCGATCTGTCTTTCCATCCGATGCCGCCAAGCGTGGTGAATATGGATTTCAGTGGTGGTTGAATGTGGGTTCGAAGGATGATCCCTCTAATCGATTGTATCCCGGCTTACCGGCAGATATGTTCTTTGCCGATGGCTATGAAGGACAGAATATATTCATCGTTCCGTCGAAGAAACTGGTAGTTGTGCGTCTAGGCCTCACGCGCAACAGTCATTGGGGAGAGGATGAATTTTTATTATCAGTGATAAAGGGTATTAGCGAGTGATGAAAACCTGACCTTTTTTGTATAATACGTCTGTAAGAAACTAAATTACGCTTCTCAACGAGCACTCCTTTTATGATGGAACAAATCAATCAATCCCCGCCGCCATTCTATGCGGAAATCAACCAGGCAACACAAACAGCCGGCTTTACAATGGCATCCGATGTGCTAACCTGCTCTTTGCTGCGAACGCTTGCCGCTTCGAAACCTGCCGGCAGGTTTCTTGAGCTTGGAACCGGGACCGGGCTGTCTACCGCATGGATCCTCGACGGAATGGACGACGCATCGTCATTAGTATCTATAGACAACGCAAAAGAATTTCTGGCCATCGCGAGGAATTTTCTTCACGGGGATAAAAGGCTGCAGCTTGTTGAAACAGATGGAGAAGAATGGATTACTAATAACAAAGCACAAAAGTTTGATTACATTTTTGCGGATACATGGCACGGTAAATATTTTTTGCTTGACGAAGTATTATCGATGCTGAACAAAGGAGGGCTTTACATTATTGATGATATGCTGCATCAACCCAACTGGCCCGAGGGTCACGATGAAAAAGTCAGCAAGTTGATCGATGACCTGGAAAAACGGAAAGATTTGGTCCTGACAAAACAGAACTGGGCCACGGGCATAATTGTCGCCACGAAACGGTAGTTTTGTAAGAATCTGTTAAACAACGGCATGTCCACCCCCGGCGCTACGCGCCACCCCCGCCAGCGGGGGATATTTAACCGCATACTTTTCCTCCTCCGGAGGGGGTGGTCCCGAAGGGACCGGGGGAGTACCCTGCCATCAGGGAAGTTTTAGCCATCGCATGAAACCGTGCAACACGAACACA
>CBIGXK010000455.1:0-2720 GCA_966193805.1 uncultured bacterium
ACTTTGCAGCCAGTCAAATACCTATCTTTCTAAAAAAATGTACATGAAGAAAATTGTTTGCAGCCTACTCCTCGTTATCTTATTTGTAGGCTGCTATGAGGTCAATGAAATCATCTCCATCGACGAAAACGGCACCGGCACCTATGCCACCAAAATGGACATGGGCACCATGCTCCAGATGATACAATCCATGGCCGGCGAAGAAGAACTGGCCAAAAACGGCCTCGACCGCGTCATCGACACCACCATCCACCTGAAAAGCGTAATGGACTCTGCCGAAAATATCACCCCCGAACAAAGAAGATTGTTCAATAATGGCACCATGAACCTTAAAATGAACGTGAAAGAAAGCATCTTCAAAATAGATATGAACTTCCCGTTCAACAGCTATTCCGACCTTCAAACCCTGATGTCGGGTAAAGGAATGACCGGGCTCGGTGAGGTTTTTAAAGAATTGATGAGCAAAAACGACAGCGTACGCTCAACAGCAGCCATCCCCGACCAGGCAATGGACCAGATCACCAACGTGTATGACGTTACCATCAACAAAAACACCATTTCGCGCAAACTGAACCGCGAACGATTCGACACACTGATGTAGAAAACCTAAATTGTGCAGGCAAAGCAAATGCTCGGCAGCTTCGAAATTTTAACCACAACCATCATCCACCTGCCCCGGCCCGCAAAACGCGTGAGCAGCGACATGGTAACGCTATCGGACGACAAAAAAACGGTGACGATGAAATACGACATGCTGCAAATACTCGACACACCCGATAAATTTTCTTACACGATAGAATATTGATCAAATTTGAACAGGAACATGGAAACTGATTTTTTGGTTATCGGTTCCGGAATCGCCGGCATCACTTACGCTTTAAAAGTGGCCAGGGAGTTCCCGGAAAAGAAAGTACTTATCATCACGAAGGCACAAGCCGATGAAACCAACACCAAGTACGCGCAGGGCGGCATAGCAGGAGTGATGGATCTTGAAAACGACAGCTTCGAGAAACACATCGAGGATACCATCATCGCCGGCGACGGCCTCTGCAATACCAAGGTGGTGGACATCGTTGTGAAAGAAGGCGTGGACCGCATCGCCGAGCTGATCAAATGGGGAGCCCGGTTCGACAAAGCATCGGATGGCGACTACAAGCTCGGGCGCGAAGGCGGACACAGCGAATTCCGGATCCTTCACCACAAAGACGTTACCGGTAAAGAAACCGAACGAGCACTGCTCGAAGAAATAAAAGACTTTCCCAACATCACGCTGATCAAACATTGCTTTGTGCTCGACCTGATCACCCAGCACCACCTCGGCAACCTCGTCACCAAGGCCACACCCGATGTGGAATGTTACGGCGTGTATGTGCTCAACCGCGAAACCAACCACGTCGAAACCGTTCTCGCTAAAATCACCCTCCTGGCTACAGGCGGAAACGGACAGGTGTACAGGGCAACCACCAATCCGCAAATTGCCACCGGCGACGGCATAGCCATGCTGTACCGCGCCAAGGGACGCATCGAGAATATGGAATTCATCCAGTTTCATCCCACGGCACTGTATGAACCCGGCGTAGGCGGTCAGTCGTTTTTGATTTCGGAAGCAGTACGAGGCGATGGCGGCATCCTCAGAAACAAGAACGGCGAAGCATTTATGGAGAGATATGATGCAAGAAAAGACCTCGCACCGCGCGACATAGCAGCGAGAGCCATAGATAATGAAATGAAGATCACCGGTACCGAACATGTGTATCTCGACGTTACGCACATGCCACTCGAAAATTTCATAGAACACTTTCCGAACATCTATGAAAAATGCAGATCGATAGGTATCGACATCACCAGGAAATACATACCCGTATTACCCGCGGCGCACTACAGTTGCGGCGGTATAAAAACCGACGAATGGGGGCGTACCTCCATCCGAAATCTCTACGCATGCGGCGAGTGTGCCAGCACCGGCCTTCACGGCGCCAACCGCCTCGCCAGCAATTCGCTCCTCGAAGCGATGGTGTTTGCACACAGGTGTGCGGCCGATGCAGCAGTGAAGATTAATTCCATCGATCTCTGCAGGAGCATTCCCAACTGGAACGTTACCGGAACATCCCATCCAAAAGAAATGATCCTGATCACGCAAAGTTTGAAAGAACTGCAACTGCTGATGAGTGATTACGTGGGTATCGTTCGCACCAATATACGTTTGTCGCGCGCCATGAAACGCCTGGATTTTTTATGGGAAGAAACAGAGGCGCTCTATCAAAGTACATTTTTATCGACACAGCTTTGTGAGTTGAGAAACATGATCACCGTCGGCTATCTCATCGTAAAATGCGCGCAATTACGCAGGGAGAGTCGCGGCCTGCATTACAACACCGACTTCCCCGGACGCAGCAGCATGGTTCAAAACATCGTACTGTAAATATTATCGAATGAGAGGAATGATTTTGGCCGCGGGACTGGGAACAAGGTTCAAACCGTGGACGGATGCCCATCCAAAGGCACTGGCCGTGATAAACGGCAAATCTTTATTGCAAAGAAATATCGAGTATTTGCAGCAGGCCGGAATTGATGAAGTGGTCGTAAATGTGCATCACTTCGCGGAGCAGATTACAGATGCCGTGGACAAGAACAAAGGATGGGGCAGCAACGTTTTTATTAGTGATGAAACGAATGAAGTGCTTGAAACGGGTGGCGGATTGATGAAAGCAGCTTCACTG
>CBIGXK010000456.1:0-2716 GCA_966193805.1 uncultured bacterium
GTGTAATGTATACGGAATGCCCAGCTCTTCAAAATGGTTCCACACATTTTCATAAAAACGCCGGCTCGACCGCGACTCCACGCCGTCCATTTCCAGTACGCAGGTTTTGTTGAAATGGGTGAAGCCAAGCGTTGCCTGGGTTCCCTTTACGAATCGGAGTGCCAATGCGCCTGCAAATGCCCGTTTCTTGTTGATCGCCACAATTTCTTCAATGGCGCGGCTGGCATCGCTGGTGTTAATGGCCATCGCCGCGCTCGCCGCCTTCCCCCTGAATTTGGTATTGTTGAACTGCTCTCCAATAGTGCCGGTCATTTCTTCCGCTGCGGCGTAAGCCAGCGGAAATAACTTATTGACCATCGGCGGAATCAATTTTTGCCGCAGCGGCTTGCCAATATGATCCAGCACCGCCTGCATCACACCGAGCAATTCATCGCCGTATTGAAAGCGGCTATTGTCTACCGGCTTCGGATAGTCGGGTGTGTAAGGCACCTTATAAATAGTTTTTACGTACACACCCCTGTCCTCCTGCTCCGGTGCAAAACGGTGCGGGTTAACGACCACTTCAAAATGATACAGTTTGTGATCGGGACTATCGAGGGGATAGGGAAGCAGATGCTGTATTGAAGTAAAATCCCACGTATTAATGGCATCGCGTAATTGCTGGTTGTAGGCAACCGGTCCGCGAACAGATTTTTTTAGCAGATAGATCGGTTCTGTTTCCAACAGCACACCATGAATAAATCCGAAGCTGCCAAAACCCACCACCGCCGAATTGAATGCATCATCGTTGCGCACAAGCTCGGCGCCCAACCACGAAACGAATTCATCGGAAGCCACAGGCTGCGACGCGCGCTCGAGCCATACATGCTTATCGGGACCGGTGATCACGTGCAGGCCGCGTATAGCATCGTGTACGGCGCCGGCTTCCATCGCCGAACCATGCGTACCGGTTGCAGTAGCTCCTGCAATCGTTTGCCCGTTGCTGGCGCCCGATGCACGCAGCGAACGCATCCAGCCGTTTTCCTGTTCGAGTTCTTTGTTCATCTGCAAAATGCTCATTCAGAATTGTGGAAATACCAGTTCGGCTGCGGTTTTACCGCTGGCAAGGTATTGCGGCGACAAAAAAGATTCACCCATCTGAAAAAACGTACGCAGTTCGCGGGTGTCCACGAGCCCGCCCTGGCACACGGCCACTTCGCTGAACGACCAGCCATTACCAAGGGGGCGAAGCGTAATATTGTTGTCAATGGCATGCTGGATCAGCCATTGAAAATTTTTTGTGGTGGCGCGGTAATTTTCTTCATGCTGGTTAAAACCGAAGGGAAGGCGCATGTTGAAGCTCGCATCTTTTTTCAATTTCACTTCAAAGTTCTGGTGGCCGTTCTCAAATGAAGTGATGGGCAATGGCACAATGCCGGCAGGTAAAGACATATTGAAGGGGTTTGGAGGATTAAGGATTGCGTGGCTGACCGAGCGTGCCCGGCGATGGGTTATAAGGCGCACAGCACCACGTTATTTTCTGGGGCATCACAATGCCCAACGTGACAAACGAAAGGATCACCTGGACGGGCGTTGTTTTGGCCACCACCTGGTTCATGTGGTTGAAGCGCTGGTCGCACTGCGGGCGAATATCTTTCGCCTGAACAAGGCCCCACAGGAAATGCCATACGGTGGTATCTTTTTGCAGAGATTGCGCATCGGCGCAATCATATTCGGTGATGACCTTTGTGCTGGCGCATCCTGTAGACAGGACAATGATAATGGCGCCTAATAAAGCTGGCAGGAACTGCGGCAAGACGTGTGATCTGGGCATAGGAAGAATGAATTGAAGTTGAATGAAGAAGTTACTAATATAGATGTTTTTCACGAGGCCGAATAGCACGGTGAACGCAACGCCGATAACGTTTACACATTACATCGCTTTTTCGAGTTGCAATAAAATTTTATCAATAAGCTGGTTGTCGGCGACCAAATATTCTTTTTCCACCTGGAACCCATTATCTTTTGTCCACCAATTCCGGTATCGCTTCAACTGGTGCCTGGTGGTGATGATTGGAAAACTTTCTTTTGCTTCGCGGCACGTCTCGATCAATCGTTGAACGGTTTGCTCAACGGTTGAAATATCCGGCACCGATTCTTTCTCACTCAACAGCAGCAGCTCCAGCAACGAGCCCAGCGCCCATTCCTTTTTCTCGTTATGTTCTATCGCCGTGTCGATGGCGCGTTTCGCCACCACCTTGTAGTCGACAAGCTGCCGAATGTTTCCATTCAACACGAGGCTAATGGACAAAAACTGCACGATCGACCAATGGTGCGACAGGTTATGGTCGCAGCTACGCTTGTAGTAGGTCATCGAACTATCGAGCAGTGCTTTCTGTTCTTCGATCAGTTCCGGCAATACACTTCCCTTTTTTGTTGCCACAATGTATTTCAACTCGGCGAGGCGCTTGTACACACTGCCCAGGAGTCCCAGGTTTTCCAGAATCTCCTTTTCATATTTCGGTTCATTTTGGATGGAGACGAACTTCGCCTCAAGCGCCTGCTTGCATTCCTGCAACTGTGCTATTTTATAGAGAAAGTCATCTTCATTGAAACCGGTTTTCGTGATGAGCGATTCCGTCGCATCTTTTATCGATTTCAGATCCTGCATCAACCACACCAGCGAAACATCGGCCAGGTAATCATTATAATTTTCGGGCAAACGCAGGTAGTTCAC
>CBIGXK010000457.1:0-2672 GCA_966193805.1 uncultured bacterium
CACGGTCTTCCTCACAGTAATAAGGTGCTTCTCTCCACGCCTGCAATGAAATGAGGCGTTGCGCGGTTTCACCTTCCAGAACGGCATCTTTATAATGCATATCTATGCAATAGGCGCAATTGTTAATGAGCGATGCTTTGAACTTGATCAAATGCAGCAGCTTGTGATCGATCCCTGAATGATCAACGTACTGCTGTGCCTGCGACAATGCCTGGTATAACCCTGCCGGCAAATCTTTCTGTGAAATCCTTTCCATAAAAAATAAATTTCTATAAAGACAATACACTGCAACCTCGTGTGACACTCAGACAACCTTTTTTTGAAGCGATAACAACTTTTTAGGATTTCGTATGAAAAATACGCTTATGAGCTTTCCGTTTTCAAAGTTGAACACCTGGCACGTTGCGACGTTGGCGCCATCGTAATAAAATAACGCGGGCTGTTTGTTGATTTCAGCCTTTGCAACTTTTGCGGCCGAATAAAACTTTTTATAGATGCCCTGCAGGAAGGCGGCAACCGCGCGAACGCCTTCAACGGGATTGATGGCCGCCACTGCCCTGCCGCCTCCATCGGAAATGGCGAGAATGTCTTCGTTCAGCAGCTCTTCCAGGCGCGTGATGTCGCCTGCCTGGATCACTTCGAGGTAGCGGTCAAGATTCCGGATGTTCGCTCCTTCTTCTTCGGGCGCGGATGGTTTGTGCAGTTGTTTTTTTGCGCGGTTCAGCAACTGTCGCGAATTGTCGGCGCTTATACCGAGCACGTCCGCAATTTCCTCGTGGTCGTAATCGAACGCTTCTTTGAGGATGAACACCCCGCGTTGCCTGGGGTTCAGTTTTTCGAGCAGCACCATCAGCGAATAAGACAACGCTTCCTTCTTATCGATCTCCGAATCCGCGCTGTCCGTTGACACCGGTTCAGGCAGCCATTCGCCCGGGTACTCGTCAACGGTTTTCTGTAATTTTTTCTTAAGATTGATCGAGAGATTGATCACCATGCGGATGAGATAGGCCTTTTCGTCCTGGATCTCACCCTTATCAACGAGGTGGAATTTAAGAAAGGCGTCCTGCACCACATCCCGTGCATCTTCGAGTGACCCCAAAATATTGTAGGAATACGTTGTTAACAAACGTTTTAGATTCTCAGGCACTTTCTGAAGGATATTTTAGGAACAAAGAAAATAATTGAAAAATTCTGGACAAATTTTAAGAATTTTGCGCTTCAATTCAAAATCATAAAATTCATTATATGGGTGTCACCCTATTCGACAAAGTGTGGGATTCGCATGTGGTGAGGCACATCGAAGACGGACCGGACGTATTTTTCATCGACCGCCATTTTATTCATGAGGTAACGAGCCCTGTGGCGTTTCTCGGTCTCGAAAAGAGGCGCCTGAAGGTGATGTTTGCAGGAAAGACGTTCGCCACCGCCGATCACAATACCCCCACGATGAACCAGCATCTGCCGGTAAGCGACCCGCTTTCTGCCAACCAACTGAAGGCGCTCGAACAAAATTCAGGTAAATACGGCATCTCACACTGGGGGCTCGGCAACCCGAAAAACGGCATTGTGCACGTGGTGGGCCCCGAAAACGGCATCACCCTGCCGGGCATGACGATCGTGTGCGGCGACTCGCACACCTCCACACACGGCGCATTCGGCGCCATCGCTTTCGGCATAGGCACCTCCGAAGTGGAAATGGTGCTTTCCTCGCAATGCATCATGCAACCCAAGCCGAAGAAAATGCGGATCAGGGTGAATGGCAAAGTGGGCAGGGGTGTGACGCCAAAAGATGTTATCCTCTACATTATTTCGAAGCTAAGTGCCGCGGGAGCAACCGGTTACTTTGTTGAATATGCCGGCGACGTGTTTGAGAACATGAGCATGGAGGGCCGCATGACGGTGTGCAACATGAGCATCGAGATGGGTGCGCGCGGTGGTATCATCGCCCCCGATGACATTACCTTCAGCTACCTGAAGGGCCGTGAAATGGCGCCGAAGGGCGAAGCGTGGGACAAGGCCCTCGCTTATTGGAAAACGCTCAAAACCGACAGCGACGCGACATTCGATGCCGAGCATGAATACAACGCCGCCGACATTGAACCCATGATCACCTACGGTACCAATCCCGGCATGGGCATGGGGATCACGAAACATATTCCTGTTGCGGCCGAGGCCGGCGACAGCAAAGCCAGTTACGACAAGTCGCTGCAATACATGGGTTTCAGCAAAGACGACGGCATGCTCGGTAAAAAGGTCGATTACGTGTTCATCGGCAGTTGTACCAACGGGCGCATCGAAGACTTCCGCGCCTTCGCTTCGATTGTGAAGGGAAGGAAAAAGGCCGACAATGTAACAGTTTGGATGGTTCCCGGATCGCACATCGTGGAACAGCAGATTAAAGACGAAGGAATACTCGACATATTAACCGAGGCTGGTTTTGAACTGCGCCAGCCAGGATGCTCTGCCTGCCTTGCGATGAACGATGACAAGGTGCCCGCCGGCAAGTATGCCGTGAGCACCAGCAACAGGAATTTTGAAGGGAGGCAGGGGCCGGGCGCCAGAACGATGCTCGCCAGTCCGCTGGTGGCTGCAGCCGCGGCCATTACGGGCGTAGTAACCGATCCGAGGGAGCTGATTGAGGAATAGGGGAAAGGGCAGTGGTGAGACGGGAG
>CBIGXK010000458.1:0-2663 GCA_966193805.1 uncultured bacterium
ATATCAGCGGCAGTTATCTCAATGGGTTCGCTGCCCTCATCATACTGGCATTCATCGGCACCATTGCCGTTTCTTTCCTGCCTAAAAAAGGACTGCCGCATGATCTCCATCCGTAAAATGATGGAAGAAGATATTCCGGCAGGCTTACGATTGTGCCGCGCTGCCGGCTGGAACCAGGTGGCCGGCGACTGGAAACAGTTTTTGGATTTGGATCAGGGAGATGTGTTCGTTGCCGTGAAAGAGGACGTTGTGGTGGGCACGGTGTCAACCATGCGTTACGACAACCGGTTTGCATGGATCGGCATGATGCTGGTCGATCCCGAACAGCGGAGGCAGGGCATCGCGGCATCGCTGATGGAACACGCCATTGCTCATCTTGACGAGATGCCCTGCATCAGGCTGGATGCTACGCCAATGGGCCGTGAAGTGTATCTGCATTTCGATTTCAAAGAGGAATATGTTCTTAACCGAATGATAGCAGAAAAAGTTAAGCCGGATCAACCGGTTGTTTCTGCTGCCCGGCGCATGACCGCTGCCGGCCTTTTACCAGTATTTGCGTGGGACCGGGAAGTGTTTGGCGCCAACCGGCATTTTTTGCTGGAGCAATATTGGAAGAATGCGGCTCAGATGGCGTTTATCGCTCTTGAGAACGATATTTTAACCGGCTATTGTTTCGGGAAAAAGGGATTCGCCTTCGATTCGATAGGGCTGTTAGTGGCCAAAGATGCAACTATTGCCAAACAACTGGTAACGGCTATTGCTTTGGCCCAAACGGCTAATCCGCTTCTTATTGATGTTCCGGAAATACACATCGAATTTATAGCGTGGCTGGAATCATTGGGTTTCCGGCAGCAAAGGCAGTTGATAAGAATGTACAGGGGAGATCACCGATGGCGGGGCTTTCCTGCATTGCAATGGTCAATACTCGGACCCGCATTCGGATAAAAAGAAACTCCCCGTTGCCGGGGAGTAGCAGGCACATGCCTCGAGAACCTTATCCATACTTCTAATGTAGTGAATATCCGGGTAGCGCGGCGCAGATTATAAAATGCTCATTGTTTTAATGTAGCCCTCCAACTTTTTCATCGACACCGACAGCTTGTTTTCCATCTCCTTTTTGTGGAAGATCCTGAACAACAATCCGTCGGGAAATTTGTGGTTGGTGTAATAGCTGATGTTTAACGCCGTTTTATTGCCTGGCAATGTGCGAAGCGTAAAATAGGTGATGTTGCCGCTATTTTCTTCGGTCTCTGAAAATTCTATTTGTTCGTCAGTGTAATAGTAACTGCTTGAATAGATAATTTCATTTCCATCGTCGGTAATTTTTTTGCATTTCATGCCCACCCTCGGCAGGTAATGGTTCACTTCCTCCACCTTTTTTACACCTTCCATCCAGCCGCTGCGGTGGTTAAAATCGCCGGTGGCATGAAAGAGCGTGATGAGCCCGGTTTCATATTCATGAGACAGGGAAATGACTTTTTGTTTTTTTGAAAGATCGGGCGGCGCCATCGGCTCGGAAGCAATATTTGTTTTCAGTGGCCCGAGCTGAGTGAAATGAAAGGGCACTTCGCCGGTTTCCGTTTGCTTGGCGCTGCTGTTCCATTGCATCCATTCCGTGATGCCCGACGGTGTTCCGTCGCGAACAAGGTTTTTTGTGACGAGCCAGTATTCATGTTCGCTGATATCGTTCTTCAGCAATTGATGGGCAATGATAATATCCTTTCCGATCAACTTATGAAACTGTTGCACACTGTAGCCCGTGAATTCTCCATAATGCGTAATCACTTTCAGTGTAAGGTCCACAGCCCTGGTACACGCCTTGCACTGACAGTAACGGGTTGCATCATACGAAAAAAGGTTTCGGTGAAAAGCGCAGAACATTTGTTCAACCTGCCTGTAGATATTTTCGATGGGTGGCGGGTCGCCGTATTTATAAAAAAGAATGGCGTCGCCTTCTATCTCAGAAACTTCAAGCCCGATGCTATTGGCGTTGATAAGGATCTCCAGCAGTTCCTGGATGATGAGGCGGCTATGCTCGATTTCCGTCTCCGTGACAAACCGGGTAAATCCACTGATGTCCGGGATGAACAGCAGGCCCTTGTTTTCCATTTTTGTTATAAAGTTATTACTCCGCATCCAATTTGCCTGACTATTCTGCTAACTGAAACACGATCGCCTGGCTCTTGTATGAAGTCACGTTTCTTCCGTTTTGAATGGCGGGTGTCCATCTGCCGCTCCTGCTGATCACACGTACCGCTTCTTCCCTCAGCTCTTCCGGTCCCGAGATGGCCTCGGCATTGCTGACCTTTCCTTCTTTATCCACGATGAACTTCACAATAACAGCGCCCTGGATATTATTTTCCTTTGCAGGTTCGGGATACCGGATTGTTTTCAGCAGGTATCTTCTCCATGCGTTCATACCTCCGGGAAAACTGCTTTCCGCCTCGACCGGAATAAATTTTTTTTCATCGGCATCTTTTTGTTTTGGTGTTGCAATTACTCCATTGGCTATCGAAATGGGTGGTGCAATAATATCAGGCGCATCAATTCCATCCTGTATAATGGAACCTATTTTTTTATTCGCCAAATCTTCCATCGCCGGTGGCTGGTCCTCCGGGTTTACATTTTCGTCCCGCAGAATTTGCGGTGGTGTGGTGAACTTC
>CBIGXK010000459.1:0-2656 GCA_966193805.1 uncultured bacterium
CGAGGGCATGAAGGATTATGCCAAAATTTACCTCTCGAGTTCAAACAGGCCGGTGATCACGAAAATGAGTTTGAAGAATATAGAAGAAAAACTTTCGGGTTACCGTTTTGTGCGGATACATAAGTCATACATTGTTTCGGCAGATAAGGTTACCGCTATCAAGCGCGACCTGATCTGTATCGGCAATACCGAGTTGCCTTTGAGTGATTTTTATAAGCCCGCCGTCGAGCAAATGCTTTCTTTGAAGAGTTGAAAATTGAAAATGCTTTTGCTTTTTGTCCACCCCCGGCGCTGCGCGCCACCCCCGCCAGCGGGGGAAACCGTTTTCACTTTCCCCCTCTGGAGGGGGTGGTCCCGAAGGGACCGGGGAGGACGTCTCCCGCCTTCGTCGCCACATTTCCCCCACACATCTATTCTACACTAATACCCGCAATTGCCGAAAGTAGCTTTGTTGCACAAACAAAAACCATCAGCAATGAAACGGTCAATCTTTACTTTCCTGCTCATAGCCACCGCAGCAGCGGCACATGCACAATCCGTCGTATCCGGTAAAATAACGAACGCCGAAGGCGCACCGGTTCCTTCCGCAAGCGTACGCATTAAAGGTTCGGGGCGTGGCGTGAACGCAGACACAGCAGGGGTTTACTCCATCACCACGTCATTAACCGGTAAGAGGGTCCTTGAAGTATCCTCCATCGGATACGGATTGAAAGAAATTCCCGTTCAACTTGCAGACACACCAATTACACTCAATATAGTGCTGCTGGATGAAGCGAGCCAGTTACAAGATGTGGTAGTGGTAGGTGCAGGCAGCTTCGAAGCCAGCGACCGCGCAAAAGGTGCTTCGCTCACGCCGATGGACGCCATGACGGTAGCAGGAAACGGTGGCGACATTGCCATGTCGCTGCGGTCGCTGCCCGGCTCGCAACAGGTGGGAGAAAGGGAAGGATTATTTGTAAGAGGTGGCACTGGTGCGGAAACAAAACAATTTGTTGACGGCGCACTGCTGAAAAATCCGAATTATCCTTCGGTACCAGGCATTGTTCAGCCTGCGCGACTTAATCCGTTTTTATTCAAAGGAGTGCTCTTCAATACCGGCGGCTACTCAGCATTATACGGACAGGCGTTAAGCAGCGCGCTGATACTCGAAACCATTGACCTTCCCCAACAGTCCGAAGCGTCGCTGCATGTGTTTCCGTCCAGCGTAGGTGCGGGCTTTCAGCAGTTGAGCAAGAACAAAAGAAGCAGCTATGGAGTTAACGCACAGTACGGCAACAACTCGCTCTACAATAACATCGTCAAACAAAAACAGGATTTCTTCAGGTCGCCGCTGTACATATCAGCCGACGCCAATTTCCGCATCAAAACAAGCAACACCGGCATGCTGAAATTCTACACGAATTACGGGTACAACCATACCGGTTTCCGAAACCCTGATCTCGACTCGCTCAGCTTATTTTCTTCGTTTGAAAATAAGGGATCAAACGTATATGCAAACCTGTCGTATAAAGAATCGCTTTCGCCGAAATGGAAGATCGACGCCGCAGTAGCTTATAATTACAGCTCTCAAAAAATTATAAACGGGCTTGAAGACAGTACGCAAAAGCCGGCGCACATTCCTTACTACCCATACGATTTCAAAAACAGGAACAAAGATATCTCGTCCGACTTTGTGCAGGCCCGCGCCGTACTCACGAGGAAGCTCGGACACAACCAGGCGCTGCGCTTTGGAGCCGAAGACTTCTACACGAGCGACAGGTATCTTTCCAACGACACGGCCCGGCAATTAAACGACCATCTGACCGCTGCGTTCGTTGAAACAGATGTTTATTTCAGCAAGAACATTGCGGCAAAAATCGGCCTCCGGGCAGAAAATTCTTCACTGCTGAACGAAATAAATGTGGCGCCGCGGGTTAGCCTGGCCTACAGGTTTGCCGGCGGCGGACAAATAAATATGGCCTATGGCATCTTCTACCAAAAACCCGACCTCGACTATCTCGTGCAAAAAAGTGACCTTGACTACCTGAGGGCCACCCATTACATCATCAATTACCAGAAGAAGGCAAACAACAGGCTGCTGCGAATAGAAGCATATTACAAAAAATATCACGGCCTGGTAACAACATATCCATCCACAAGTAATGCAGGAGATGGCTACGCAAAAGGTGTGGAAGTATTTTTCCGGGATAAAAAAACGTTCAAAGATTTCGATTACTGGATCACCTACACCTATCTCGACACCAAACGCAGGCATAACAATTACCCATATGCCCTGCAGCCGGAATATGCCACTCCGCACACGGCATCCGTCGCCATCAAAAGATATTTCCAGGATCTCAACTTCAATGTCAACCTTTCTTATGCAGTGGCCACTGGACGTCCCTATTATAATTTTCAAACCGATGAAACCGGTAAACCCTATGTGTTCAACAACGGCAAAACGAATATGTACCACCAGATGAACCTGAGTTTTGCCTACCTGTTCAAAATGTTTAACAGGTGGAAGCAACCTGCGTTTGCAGGGCTGGGACTGGGAATTAACAATGTGCTCGGATCGAGATCGGTGTTCGGATATAATTACAGCTTCAACGGGGTAAACAAAGCGCCTATAACGTTACCGGCCACACGCAGTTACTATTTCGGCATATTCATGTCG
>CBIGXK010000460.1:0-2644 GCA_966193805.1 uncultured bacterium
TTACCTATTTGCCGGAAGGCGCAGAAGCAGGTGATATTCCCGGTATACCCGGTGAAGTTGCGGCAGAAGCCATGGCCAACGACAAAATAAGTATTACCTGGGCAGACACGACTTCGAACGAAACCGGTTTTGAAGTGGTGCGCTCCACTGCATTAAATGGAACTTATGTTCCGGTTGCGACTGTCGCTGCCAATCAAACGAATTATGTCGATGCCGGGCGCAATACCGATACAAGATACTATTATCGCGTGCGGGCAATAAACGCTAACGGTGAAAGTGCATTCAGTGCAACAGTTGATGCGCGTACACCTGCTGCGCCTGATACACCCGGCGCACCGGAGCATCTTACTCAGGAAGCAGGAGCCACCGGTTCCGTTTCACTGACGTGGGAAGATCATTCGGACAACGAAACCACTTACGAAGTGTATCGCTCTGCCGATAGCACAACGTTCACCAAAATTGCAACGCTTCCTGCCAACAGTAATGCCTATACGAACGTGGATCTGACTGATTTCACCACCTACTATTATTATGTGGTCGCCACTAATAACGCGGGGTCCGGTGCGAAAAGTAATACGCTTGTCGTCAGGGCAGGCAACAATGCACCGGTTATTACGGGTCTGCAAGATGTGCTGGTAAAAGCGACAACAAGCACAAACATGCCGTTTACAGTTACCGATGATGCGGGCGACGTGGTAACAGTAACATTGCAAAGCAATCCGGGATTTGTGTCACTCCAGGGCGGCGGCGCCAATTATGTTTTAAAAATCAGTCCCGAGAGGGAAAAAGCCGGAACCTACGGCGTAGTTGTCACCGCAAAAGACAATTACAACAAAGTTACCGCCGACACCGTGTCGATATTTGTAGGCGATCAGCAAACCCGGTCCGTATTGGTGAGCTTTGGCAACGGCAGCGTACAGGCCGGAAGGTTCTGGAACACCTGGTCGAACGCTCCTTCAGATAGTGCCGTTTTAAGTGGAGTAAAAGATGAGTTGGGTATCGCCACCTCCATGAGCATCACAGCTGTTAACCGGTGGGACAGCATCACCACCATGGGCCACATCTCTGGAAATAATTCCGGTATTGTACCCGACCAGGTATTGCAAACAGGTTGGAGGGACACTGCCAATGCAAAAGAGCTGCTTATTTCCGGGCTGGATCCGTCAAAACAATACAACCTGGTTTTTGTGGGAAGCCAGAACGAAGGCATCAATGCCGAAGCGCAATACACCTCGGGCAGCCAAACCGCACACCTGAATGCGCGATACAACACGAACCAGGCGGCAACGCTCAGTTCGCTGATACCTGTAAACGGACAGATTGCTGTAAGGATCAGCCGCGTGGGATCAAGTCCGGTATTGTACCTGAATGGCCTCGTGATCCAGGAATATGAACAGTCGGTGCTCATGCTGAGCCCCGATAACCTTTACGGGGAAGCGTTGGACAGATCGACAGTAAAACTTACGTGGTCCGACAGAACAAATAAAGAAGCTGCGGCTGATGGATATGAATTGGGAAGAGCAACCGATTCGCTGTTTTCACAAAACGTCCATTGGATTTACCTTCCCGCCAGCACTGTGGAATACAGGGATACAGGTTTGGATGCCAACACAGAATCCTGGTATGCGGTGCGTGCAAAAAATGGTTCGGATCATTCAGCATTCAGCAGGCGCATACATGTTACCACCCCGGAATCAATA
This sequence comes from uncultured bacterium, assembly GCA_966193805.1. GTDB lineage: Bacteria > Bacteroidota > Bacteroidia > Chitinophagales > Chitinophagaceae > Flavitalea. The sequence continues at coordinate 1,701 of CBIGXK010000460.1, forward strand.
GTGTATGTGAATTTCAACGTAACAGTTGCTGATGCACCGGCGCCATGGAACAATCTTAGAACACTGCCGCTGTCAACTTTCACCGCGCCCAATCTCAAGGATCAATCGGGTAAAGCCACCAGCATGGCGCTTACGCTTGAAAAAATATTCGAGGGAGAATTTACGGGAGGTGTGAACACCGAAAACAACAGTGGCGTTGTTCCCGACAATGTGCTGACGGCGAACTATTGGCTGGATAACGAACAGTTAAGTGAGTTCCGCTTATCGGGACTTAATCATGGAAAGCATTACAGGGTAGGTTTCATCGGAAGTTCGTCGCCGAGGGAGTGGCCCAAAGGAAATTATACGGCAAAATATAGTGTGCACGACCGGGCGGTTTACCTGAATTCATGGGAGAACAGCACCAAGGTTGTGTATATTGATGACATTGCCCCGGATCCCGATGGCAAGTTAATGCTGGACTTCTCGACGGCACCGGAGGGTAAATATGGATTCAACTCGGGAATAATCATCCAGGAGTACAGCTTCAATCCCGATGTACCGATCGATACGATCGCCAATCCTAATCCGCCCGACACAGTCATTAACCCTAAACCACCAGATACGCCGGTCAATCCCAATCCTCCGGACACTACTGTTACTAATCCCCCCGATACTACCGGTAATCCTAATCCTAACCCTCCGGATACCACCGTTAATCCTGATCCTCCCGACACGGATACCATTCCGGTGGACAGTGTACCGGACGATCGGCTGGTTGCCTATCCGAATCCGTTTGGCGGGGAGGTGAGGTTCATGTTCGACAACCACCAGGCTACGGATAAGTTAACGCTGGAGATATACGACAGTTATGGGCGGATCACCTACCGGCAAAACATCGGTACGCGACCGGCGGGTAAGAATGTTATTGTCGTGAATGCGATAGCCGCGAAATTAAAAACGGG